>JADFUQ010000427.1 GCA_015222065.1 Bacteroidota bacterium | reverse complement strand
TTCGATATTTTAAAAATGGAATTGTTTATTTATTTGATATTATGCACTTTATGCAAATTATTGTTTTTGTAACTAATTAAGATGTAAGTATTTATTTCATCTGCGAAACGTTAGTTAATAAGTAAAAGTCTAAAATGTTACGAATCGCCTATTGCCGACTGCTGACTGTGGACTTCCGACTGATTAGTTACTTTTATTCCTTTATAATTTAAAATATTTTCCTTCCATGTTGTTTTTTATAGGGTGTGTGTTCAGAAGTTATCATTATTTTATTAACACCCCCTGCTATTTAGGGGGTAGATTAACAAAATATTGTATATTTGTCGCATTAACCCCGTAAAAATAATATTTAAAATGGCAAAATTAAGATTTCAAGCATTACAGGAAGTGATATCCAGGCAACCGAAAGAGGTTATTTTTCCCTCTAATGAGGTTTCTGATTTTTTTTGTATGAGGGTTTTCGATAAACCTAAAATGGAAAAGTTTCTGAACAGGGAAGCTTATAAAAGCGTAATTATTGCTATTGATGAAGGCAAAGCTATTGACCGTAAGATGGCAGATCAGGTAGCAACGGGTATGAAAGCATGGGCAGTAGGAATGGGAGCCACCCATTATACTCATTGGTTTCATCCTCTCACCGATGGTACTGCTGAAAAGCATGATGGTTTTATTGAGTTCGGTGTTTCGGGAAATATGATTGAAAATTTTTCAGGTAAACTATTAGCCCAGCAGGAGCCTGACGCATCAAGTTTCCCAAGTGGTGGTTTAAGAAACACCTTTGAAGCCAGAGGTTATACTGCCTGGGATGTTTCATCTCCTGCCTTTATTGTGGATACTACACTATGTATTCCCACAGTTTTTGTTTCATATACGGGAGAGGCATTGGATTACAAAGCCCCTTTGCTGAAAGCAATGAACTCCATTGATAAAGCAGCGGTTGATGTTTGTCAGTATTTTGATAAAAATGTAACAAAAGTTATTGCAACTCTGGGATGGGAGCAGGAGTATTTTTTAATAGATGACGCTCTTTACAATTCCAGGCCGGATCTGATCCTTACAGGAAGAACCCTTATGGGCCATCAATCTTCTAAAGATCAGCAACTGGATGATCATTATTTTGGATCCATCCCGGATCGGGTTGCGGCATTTATGAAGGATTTTGAAATTGAAGCATATAAGCTTGGTATACCGGTTAAGACAAGGCATAATGAGGTTGCCCCGAACCAGTTTGAATGCGCCCCGATTTTTGAAGAGGCTAATCTTTCAAATGACCATAATCAGTTGGTTATGGATATAATGAAAAGAGTGGCTCAAAGACATAATTTCAGGGTTTTATTCCATGAAAAGCCATTTGCCGGAATTAATGGTTCAGGAAAACATAATAACTGGTCGCTTGCTACCAATACTGGTATTAATTTGTTATCCCCGGGAAAAAATCCTAAAGGCAATCTGCAATTTCTATCATTCCTTGTGAATGTAGTGAAGGCCGTTTATGATAATCAGGATTTGATCAGGGCGAGTATTTTAACTGCCGGTAATTCTCACCGGCTTGGAGCTAATGAAGCTCCACCATCAATTATTTCTGTCTTTCTCGGGTCTCAATTTACTGCCATTCTTGATGAGATTGTTGAAAAAGTTACAAAACGGAAAATGACACCTAATGAAAAAACAGAATTGAAATTGGGAATTGGTAAAATCCCGGAAATATTGCTTGACAATACTGACAGGAACCGGACATCCCCATTTGCATTTACAGGGAACAGATTTGAATTCAGGGCAGTTGGATCATCAGCTAATTGTTCTAATGCAATGATAGCTCTAAATTCTGCACTTGCCAATCAGTTAAAGGAATTTAAAAATGATGTGGATGCATTGATAGATAAAAATACTAATAAGGATGAGGCTATCTTTCAGGTACTTAAAACATATATCCTGTCATCTGAGAAGATCAGGTTTGAAGGTGACGGATATAGTGAGGAGTGGAAAAAAGAAGCAGAAAAAAGAGGATTGACAAACATTATTAGTGTGCCTGTATCTATTTCAAAATACCTGACAAAACAGTCAAAAAAGGTGCTTATTGGTAATGGTATTTTTGCAGAGAAAGAACTTGAAGGCCGGGTTGAGGTTGAATATGAGAAATTTACAAAAAAAATACAGATTGAAGCAAGAGTTCTTGGAGATCTGGCAATAAACCATATTGTCCCAACTGCTGTTACTTATCAAAATACATTAATTAGAAATGTGCAAGGGCTGAAAGATATTTTTACAATAAATGAGTTTAAAGAACTGGCATCAGTACGAATAGAACATATAAAAGAAATATCATTACACGTTTCAGCTATAAAGCAACTGGTTAAAGACATGATAGAAGCAAGGAAAAAAGCCAATGTAATTGGTGACGTGAAAGAAAAAGCATTTGAGTATGAAAAAAATGTCAGATTCTTTTTTGATAAAATAAGATATCATATTGATAAATTGGAATTAACCGTTGATAATGAAATCTGGCCCCTGCCAAAGTACAGAGAACTTTTGTTTTCCCGTTGACAAACAATTTTCTTGTATTGAGATCGTTTTTCAAAAGAGTGAAAATTTTTTTACTTTTACCGTAGTAAAAAGTTTTTATAATGGGGAAATGGAAGTATATCCTTTTGATTTTTTTAGCTTGTCAAATAGCTTTGCCTAATCTTTATAGCCAAAAAAGAAAAGTCGAGAAAGCTGATGAAGCGTTTAATGCAGGAGAGTATTTTGATGCAGTTGATTTGTATAAAGATGCATATTCCCGCGTACATGACCGTACTGAAAAAACACGTATTGCATTTCAAATTGGTGAATGTTATTATGAAATGAACGAATCACGGTATGCGAAAACCTGGTACAAAAAAGCTGTGGCAAAAGAATTTCACAATCCAATCGCAATTCTTCGTTATGCTGAAATGCTAAAAATGGAGGGGGACTATGAAGATGCTATAAATGAATATAAACATTATAAACAACTTGTCCCCGGCGATTACCAGGCAAGTGATGGGATTATTTCATGCGAACTGGCACTTCAATGGATAGAAAATCCTACAGGATATGAAATAGAGGCAATGAAATATATCAACTCAAGAAATAGTGATTTTAGTCCCGCTTTTGCCAGAGACGACTATCGTATCTTAATTTTTACCTCGGCACGCGATGAATCTTCAGGTAATAATGTGCATGGAGGTACCGGTCAGAATTTTACCGATTTGTATGAAACCAAAATGGATCGAAAAGGAAAATGGAGTACTCCTGTCCCTGTTGAAAAACTAAATACTGAATTTGAGGATGGTGTTCCTGCATTTTCAAGTGATTTTAATACTATGTATTTTACTCGTTGTAATGTGAGTAAAAGAAAAAAATTGGGATGCACAATTTTTAAAACTGTCAGAACCGGTTCATCGTGGAGTAACCCGGAGCCTCTCAAAATTGCTGATGATAGCCTGGTTATTGCACATCCCTCCTTAAGCGATGATGGAATGACAATGTACTTTGCGTCCAATATGCCTGGCGGGTTTGGTGCTAATGATTTGTGGATGATAACAAGGACTGCTGAAGGGACAGATTGGAGTGATCCTGAAAATCTTGGAGAGGATATTAATACTGAAGGAGATGAAATGTTCCCATTTATCCATCCGGATGGAACACTATACTTTGCATCAGATCACCATCTGGGAATGGGAGGATTAGATATCTTCAGGGCTAAGCAAACTATTGATGGGGATTGGAAAGTAGAAAACATGAAATATCCGGTAAATTCACCGGCGGATGATTTTGGAATCGTTATAGAAAGAAATTCGGAAAAAGGATTTTTCAGCTCTACACGGAGAGGACGAGGAAATGATGAGATTTATTCTTTTGTTCTTCCACCACTTAAATTTAATCTTATCGGTGTCGTTAAAGATGAGGAAACAGAAGAACTTCTTAATAAAGCTACAGTAAAGCTTATTGGAAGTGATGGGATGAATATTGAGGCAGAAACGAGTGATGATGGTTCTTTTAGATTTATGCTGAAGCCAGGTACAGATTACATCTTTATTGGTTCGAAAAAAGGATATTTAAATAATAAGGGAAGAGAAACCACCAAAGGACAAAATGAAAGTAAAGATTTTCAGGCAACTATCCTCTTATCTTCTATTGATAACCCAATCGAACTTCCTAATATTTTTTATGATTTTGCAAAATGGGACCTGCGACCTGAATCTATGGTTTCTTTGGATAAACTCGTGGAAACACTGCAGGATAATCCCAATGTAACTATCGAATTAATATCTCATACTGACTCAAGGGATACGGAAGAGTTTAACCTGGATCTTTCACAGAAGAGAGCACAATCAGTGGTAGATTATTTAATTGAAAAAGAGATTAAAGCAGACAGACTCTCGGCAAAAGGATACGGTGAGTCTCGTCCAAAAGTGATTGATGAAAAACTGGCAAAAGAACATGCTTTTCTTAAGGAAAAAGATATTCTTGATGAATCTTATATTAATAAATTACAAACTAACCAACAAAAAGAAATTGCTCACCAGATAAACCGGCGTACAGAATTCCAGGTACTGAGAACCGATTACGAATCTGAATAGTTATACCAGGCCATAACATCCGGCAAAAGCCCAAAAGAATTATTACCTTTGCAGGGCTTAAAAAGTTATTTAAAGTATATGGTAGTAAATGAGTCAAGATATGATCGCAGAGGTGTTTCGGCATCAAAAAAAGATGTTCATATGGCTCTTAAGGGTTTGGATAAAGGATTATATCCTAATGCCTTTTGTAAAGTGATCCCTGATATTCTTGGTGATGACCCGGCATATTGCAATATAATGCATGCCGATGGAGCAGGAACAAAATCATCACTTGCCTATATTTACTGGAAAGAAACCGGGGATTTATCCGTCTGGAAAGGTATTGCCCGGGATGCTGTTGTTATGAATCTTGATGACCTGCTTTGTGTAGGTGCTACAGGAAATATTATCCTTTCATCAACGTTGGGAAGAAATAAAAACCTTATACCTGGTGAGGTTATTTCTGCAATTATAAATGGAACTGAAGAGGTGCTTAAGGAGTTAAGAGAAATGGGAATATCAATTTTTTCCTCCGGTGGTGAAACTGCTGATATTGGAGATCTTGTACGGACAATCGTTGTTGATTCAACAGTAACTACCAGGGTGAAGAGATCGGATGTTATTATCAATAATATCAAGCCGGGAGATGTTATTGTAGGTCTCTCTTCAAGTGGAAAAGCAAAGTATGAAGATGAGTATAACAGTGGGATTGGAAGTAATGGACTTACATCCGCGAGACATGATGTATTCAGTAATTACATTGCATTAAAATATCCCGAAAGCTTTGATCCACATGTTCCTGATGAATTGATATATTCTGGTGATCTCCGGCTTACTGATGAAATCGGGGAGATGGAAATAGATGCAGGTAAACTTGTTCTTTCACCTACGCGCACATATGCTCCTGTGATTATTAATGTATTGAAAAAATACAGGAAAGAAATACACGGGATGATCCATTGCAGTGGCGGTGCTCAAACAAAAGTGCTTAATTTTGTTTCCAATATGCATATTGTTAAAGACCAAATGTTCCCTGTTCCACCTATTTTCAGAATTATCCGCGAACAATCCGGAACATCATGGAAAGAAATGTACAAAGTGTTCAATATGGGACACCGTTTTGAAATTTATGTTGATCAGAATATTGCACAAAATATTATTTCCATTTCAAAAAAATTTGATATTGATGCCCGTATTATTGGGTATTGTAATGATTATGAAGCAAAAAAACTTACTATATCCGGGGAAATGGGAACTTTTTATTATTAATTAATGGTTCATACGGTAAATGAATAGGTGTCAGGTGGAATAGTGGAATAGTGGAATAATGGAAAGATGGAACGATGAGAAATGTAATAAAGGGATGCTGGCTTCCCCAGTATTCCAACATTCCAACATTCCATGGTTCCTGTATAATTATGCATTATCCTGAAGAAACTAATTATTTTCATCTAAACGTTGTTATAAACTACAGAATATGAGCAAGGAAAGGAACCTTATACTGGAAAAACTGGAAGGTGTAAAAGAGAGGTTTGAAGAAGTTCAGAAATTGATCGCTGAGCCGGAGATAATCGCGGATATGAAAAGGTATATTCAATTGAATAAGGAGTATAAGAATCTGGGACCGATCATAGATGCATATAAAGAATATAAGAATGTTCTTAGCAATATAAAATCATCCCGTGAAATGCTTGAAAAAGAAAAGGACAATGAAATGCGGGAAATGGCAAAACTGGAACTGGAGGAACTGAATGAAAAACTTCCGGGGATGGAGGAAAATCTCAAATTGTTGATTATCCCCGAAGATCCTGAAGATGATAAGAATGCCGTTGTTGAAATAAGAGCTGGCACCGGGGGTGATGAAGCCAGTATTTTTGCAGGCGATCTGTACAGGATGTATACCAAATTCTGTGAAAGTAAAGGGTGGAAAATTAAGACTGGAAGGATATCGGAAGGTGCTGCCGGCGGGTTTAAAGAAATTGTCTTTTCTGTTTCAGGGGAAGGGGTTTACGGAATCTTGAAATATGAGTCAGGTGTACATCGCGTTCAAAGAGTTCCTCAAACTGAAACCCAGGGAAGAGTTCATACTTCTGCAGCTACAGTGGCAGTCCTGCCTGAGGCAGAAGAGTTTGATGTTGAGATGAAGCCGGATGATATTAGGAAAGATACCTATTGCTCATCAGGACCGGGAGGACAATCGGTTAATACAACCTACTCAGCAATCAGACTTACACATATCCCTACTGGTATTGTAGTGACTTGCCAGGACCAGAAATCACAACTTAAAAATCTTGATCAGGCAATGTCTGAATTACGTACCAGGTTATATAATCTTGAGTATCAAAAATATCTTGATGATATCTCTTCAAAAAGGAAAACAATGGTTTCCTCCGGTGACAGGTCTGCAAAAATCCGAACATATAATTATCCTCAGGGAAGGATGACTGACCACCGGATCAACCTTACAATGTATAATCTTGAAGCAATTCTGAATGGTGATCTTGAAGAGATAAATAATAAACTACAGATGGCTGAAAATGCTGAGCGCCTCAAAGAAAGCTGACTGGA
>JADFUQ010000426.1 GCA_015222065.1 Bacteroidota bacterium | reverse complement strand
GGTGATATTCTATTTATGTATGCTTTAGCAGGATTTGTATTGGTTTTGTTTCATAATTTCAAAAAAGCAAATATCCTACGATTTTCGATTGTTTTTCTTTTATTTTTTATTTTGTCTGATTTAATCCTTTTCTTTTCTTATCAAGGTACAACCAATCCATATAACTCTACAAGTGTAAGTTTGGCTCACACGAACTTCCCAGACATGAAACCCGCCGAAGTTATGCATATTTTCAGAAACGGGAATATAGCCGAAGTGTTTAAGCTTAATATTCATAACCTGGTCTGGAAATGGATGTCAAAATTCCCATCCGGGTCTTTTACAAACACACTCGGTCTGTTTTTGCTGGGTTATTATTTAGCTTCCACTAAATTTTTTACAGAGCATATAAAATCTAAAAAACTATTGGTAGTTTCACTGCTAACAGGAATTATCTGTACATTTGTGGCTAAATGGACAGGGGGAAGCACAACGAAGTTCCCTCCGATATTATCAAACACATTTTATTATAAAACCATGTTGTATAGCGGGCAATTGTCCTTATCATTGTTTTACATGGGTCTTATTGCAAATATTGCAGGGACAACTACTGGAAAACACATATTAGAATATCTTAAACCGGTTGGGAAAATGGCTCTTTCCAACTATTTATTCCAAACGCTGATGTGTATTATTATTTTCTATAATTTTGGATTTAATTTAATTGGTGCAATTGGTTTGGTCTTCATAATCGGGATAGCAATTCTATTACTAATAGTACAAATTCTTTTAAGCAAGATTTGGCTAAAATATTATAGATTTGGTCCCATGGAATGGATTTGGCGTTCTTTGACTTATAAAAAAAGAATACAAAATAGATTGGAAAGTTCGTTTGTATGAGAAGGCGGTTTTTAAGAGGATCCGTGATAAGAACGAATAAAAAGCAATTCTTTCACTACAAAGAGGAAAGATTATGAAAAAAGCATTTGCCGCAGTTCTATTTATTTCTATTTTATTCAGCCTGCTTGCTGGACCAGTCGAAGCCTTGTCTCAAAAAGCAGATAAACCTAATATAGTCCGGTTTTCAAAGCAGGCACTTCAGGAGGATTTCCAACAGATGCGGCGGACTCTTGAGCAGAATCACGCGGCTCTTTATGAGTACACCCCAAAACAAGTGTTGGACAGCCTTATGGATAGACAATATGGGCTCATCCAGGATTCCATGGCGCTGCATGAGTTTTTCGTTCTGCTTACACCCATTATCGCGAAAATTGGGTGTGGACATACAACCGCGTGGATGCCCATGAGTTACTGGGATAAGGAAACGGACAATCTGTTTCCCCTTCAGATCCGGCTCATCGAAGATTTGGTGGTAGTGTCTGGAAATTATACTAAAGAAGAACAGGTGCCGCAGGGCAGTGTTCTCCTGAAAATCAACGGCCGGCCTGTCAAGGAAATTATTCAGGAGATGAAAGCCAATTACCCGGCAGATGCGCTGAATCCCTATTTCATCCATAAGGCTGTGGAACGCCGTTTTCCCATGATCTATGCGCGCCGTTTCGGGTTTCCCAAAGAATACCGGGTCGTGTATGCTCTCCCGGGTCGCAAAACCCGTGAGACCCGGATTCTCACTCCAGCAAATAATGAGGCTGTTCGTGCTGTAATGTTCAAGAATTTCAAAACACCGGAGCTCCGCATGACCCTGCTTCAGGAGAAAAACACAGCAGTGATGAGAATCGAAACCTTTATCTATTATGACAGGGTGCCCTATTTTACAAATTTTATTGACAGTTGTTTCAATGTAATTCATGAGAAAAAGATCAAAAATCTCATCCTTGATCTGCGCGGTAATGACGGAGGAGATCCGTTCTGCGCAGTTCCTTTGTTCTCCTATCTGGAATCAAAACCTCTGCCCTATTTTGCAGAGACGTATGGGAAATATTCGGCATTCGCGAAGCCCATTCCCCGTGCAGAAAAAGCTTTTGAAGAAAATCTTCTTATTCTGCTGGACGGTCGTTGCTTTTCCACGAATGGGCATTTTTGCGCGCTGTTGAAGTATCACAGGATCGGACGGTTCTTAGGCACGCCCGGAGGTGCCACGTACAAGTGCAATGCAGGTAAAAACACAAACGTCGACTTGAAGAACACCCATATCATGCTCTATTTCGGCCGCAGTTCGTATGCCGCAGCGGTTCAGGGGATGGACAAGACAAAGCCCATAATGCCCGACGTAAAGGTTCACGAGACCTACAGAGATTTTCTGGACGGAAGAGACGTGTTTATCGAAACTGCTCTAAGGCTCATCGCTGAATGAGCATTTTTATTCGGGATTGTATCTCCTGTCTCTGAGTCTGGTATTGGCTGGCAAAAGTAGGCTCTCTGGTTATTGTAGATAAAATAAAGAAATAAGTTAAAATAATGGAGGATATAAAAAAATTGATTAATATGAAATTAATGAATATGTCATTGTTAGTGTTGATGATTCCGGTCTATTTATTTTGCCAAGAAACAGAATCCGATCATATTACTTAACGTGAGTTCGACGTAAGCATTAAAATAAAGCCAATTGATTTGTTTTGACAAATTCGCATTTAATTGCTGGTTTTTTTGG
>JADFUQ010000425.1 GCA_015222065.1 Bacteroidota bacterium | reverse complement strand
GAAGAAAATGTGTCTCTATTTCAATCTATTCCCCGTATCAATTTTAGAAATCCAGATGAGAAGATGGTTTATCTGGGATCTTTTAATCTGGTTCGACAATGCATGTTACCGGCGCGGGGAAAAACACACTACAATTATTATGTTTTCTCGCGTAATCCAATCTGGGGCTGGGCTCACGGACACCAGGTCATGCACGAATCGCTCTCCATGCTAACCTATGTATATTTAGATGCAAAATCTGCTCAGGAATCACAGCGAATTTACATTGAACAGCAATATGATGACGGCCTGATCGGTTACCGTCACGGGCCGCGTGGTCCTCAGGTTTATCCCCATGAAGGACAAGCGACGACATCAGCACCGTTTTTCTCCTGGACAAACTGGGAGATCTATAAAGTAAGTAAAGACAAAGAATTTCTAAGTGATTGTTATAAGGCCGGTGTGAAATATCTTGGGTATCTGGAAAGAGAACGTGATAAAGACAAAGATGGCATGTTTGAATGGGGACCCTATGGCATCATTGAAAATGTACGTGATGGCTGGAATGCTGTATTTCAACTGTTTTCTGAAGGTGAAGATGAAGGACGTGATATTTCAGATGAGCTGGATGCGCTTGATCTAACGGTTCAGGTTGCCAATGAGCTTCACTATTTACAATTAATGGCAATGGAATTGGGGGATAAAGAAGGATCTCAAACCTTATCTGAAAAATTCGTAAAAGTTAAAGAACTGATCAATCAGAATATGTGGGATCCGGTAGACAAATTCTATTACCATGTTGCCATGAAAGATAATACTTTTCTATTTGAAGGTGAAAGCTTAAAACGTAAAGAGATCATTGGTTTTTACCCTATGTGGGCTCATGTGGCAGAGAAAGAACATGTGGCAGCGCTGGAAAAGCATCTTACGAATGAAAAAAGCTTTTGGCGAAAATACGGTGTTCCAACCCTATCTGCAGAGGATCTTAATTATACTTCTTTCGTCGATGGTTGTTGCCGATGGAACGGGCCGGTCTGGTTGTTGTGGGATTATATGGTTTTGAAAGGATTTCAAAATTATGGCTATGATAAACTGTCCAGAGAAATTGCGGATAAAATGATGTTGGCTGTAACAACACAGCTGGAAAAGAATCATCGTTTTTGGGAATCTTATAGTCCCGACAATACGGTCTTAGAATGCCCGTCTAATTACATCTGGGATTCGATTATGGCCAAGGTATTGATTGACTTATACGACAAGTAAGAAAGAATATTTTACACAAAAAGAAGGATTACGAAATGCATTCACTAAAGAATTTATTCATAAAAATTTCATCGATGATATTAACCCTAACGCTATTAGTGCCTTATTTAATCCAGGCAAAAAATGTTAATTATATCTCAAATCGTGAACCATTGATCGAAAATGCCTATATCGCCCTACCAATTGGTAGTATCATGCCCAAAGGGTGGCTAAAACATCAGTTAAAATTATCTGCCGAGGGCATGACCGGTCACTTAGATGAAATCTGGAAAGACGTTGATTCCGATAATGGTTGGTTAGGTGGTGACGGTGATGCCTGGGAACGCGGTCCCTATTGGCTGGACGGCCTCGTACCGCTGGCTTACATTTTGAATGATAAAGCGTTGATTAAAAAGGCAAAAAAGTGGATTGATTACAGTCTTAATCACCAACAAGCTGACGGGTATTTTGGACCCGTACCGGATACATCCCGTGCTTTTGAAGATTCCAAATGGGGACGCCGGCAAAAATGGCAGGAAAAAGCCAAGCAAGACTGGTGGCCGCACATGGTCATGTTAAAGGTCATGCAATCTTACTATGAAGCCACACAGGATGAACAAGTTCTAAATTTTATGACTAAATATTTTCAATATCAGTTAAAACATATCAAACAAAAGCCGCTTAATCACTGGACGCATTGGGCAAAAAGCCGCGGCGGTGAAAATCTGGCAAGTATTTATTGGTTGTATAATTATACCGGTGATGCTTTTTTACTTGAATTAGGCGAGATTATTTTTGAGCAAACATTAGACTGGGCCGGCCGGTTTGAAAGCGCTGATCCGAATTCCTGGAGCTGGCATGGTGTCAATACGGGGATGGGTATCAAGCAACCGGGCATCTGGTATCAATATTCAAAAGATGACCGTTATCTGAAAGCGATTAAAACAGGTATTGATAAACTGATGAAAAATCATGGGCAGGTTTATGGTCTTTGGGCAGCCGATGAATTATTAGCGGGAACGGATCCGACCAAAGGAACCGAAAGCTGTACGGTAGTTGAATATATGTTTAGTTTGGAAACTATGTTGCAAATTTCCGGCGATCCGGATTACGGTGACTGGTTAGAACGCGTGGCCTTGAACGCGATGCCGGCCTTTTTAAAACCGGATCACACCGCCAGACAATATTATCAAATGGCTAATCAGGTAATTTGCAATCGCGAATGGCACAACTTCAGTACGAAACATGATGAAACCGAGAATCTGTTCGGATTGGAAACCGGATACGGTTGTTGTACGGCCAACTATCATCAAGGCTGGCCGAAATTTGTGAATAATCTCTGGTATGCGACACAAGATAATGGTTTGGCTGCTCTTGTTTATGCACCATCAGAAATAACTGCCAGAGTCGGAGACAATACAGAGGTTACATTTATTGAAGAAACAGATTACCCTTTTAAGGATAAAATCAAGTTCATCTGCAAAAAGAGTAAAGATGTTTTTTTTCCATTTCATTTACGTATTCCAGCATGGTGCGAAGATGCTGTTATTTATGTCAATGGAAAAGAATATAGCAAACCACAATCCGGATCGATCACAAAAGTTGTACGTCGCTGGGAAAAAGGTGATATACTTGAAATGCATTTACCGATGAAAATACGAATTTCTTACTGGCATGAGCGTGCATCGGCAATAGAACGCGGTCCGCTGGTCTATGTGATGGGTCTGAATGAAAACTGGAATAAAATCGGTGGTAATGAACCTTATGCAGATTATGAAATATATTCAGCAGATTCCTGGAATTATGGACTGTTGAGAAATTATATCGATAATCCTGATACCACTTTTATTATTAAAGAGCTTCAGGTAGCAGAACAACCATGGACTATTGAAAATGCACCGGTTAAAATTATTGCCAAAGCCAAAAAAATGCCCGAGTGGCAAAAATATGGAGGTATAACGGGACCAATTCCTTATAGTGCCTATTGGCGGCCCCAAAAATACAAAGAGCCTTCGGAAAAGATTGTCTTAATCCCCTATGGCTGCGCGAAACTGCGAATTGCCTGTTTCCCGGTCATCAGATAAGGATAACTTAAATAGAGGAGCGTGTTTCTATGTACCGCAGTAATCTCATAATTTGTATCGTCCTTGTGTTGTCTCTGGTTGTTTACGGACAGATTTCCATCAATTATCCGATCGATATCATGAGTGGAATTAACAATAGTACAGTTGAACTTTCCATTGATCCTGAGATTACCACAGGCGACTCAACAAAAATATTTGATGGGAATGAATTCACATCGGGCGGCATAAGCAGCAGCGATTCTCTGTCATTCCTCTTTCATTTTCTTAACCCTGTTAAGATAGGAAAATGTAAAACGTACTTCTGGAATAATGGACATTGGAACCTCGAGGCGGCTAATTCTTATAATGATCTGATTAATCAAAACGGGTCTTATATCTCGTTGGTGAAAAATAAATCAAATTCGTTTTTTACCTGGGATTCGGTCAGTTTTGAAACAATCGAAATCAGCTGGATGATATTCAGCGCTGTAAACTTACAAGATAGTAGTGTAATTGTTGGAGAGTTTCAATTATTTGAAGAAATAAATTTCCATAATTTACTCATTTTACCTGTCACCCCTAAACTCATACCCGGAACTTCACTCCCTCTTGAAGTAAAACTCGTTGATGATCAGGGTAGCATTTACCCTTATCTCATTGATGATCATGTCTACTGGACGTCTGCTGATCAGGACATTGCAACCGTTGATGAATTTGGTGAAATAACCGGTCATACTTTAGGTGCGGTAGAAATTACAGCATACACGAATAGCGGGTTAGATGATACAACTATAGTTGAGGTGGTCGAAGATTTTCAGTCGACTAATGCCAGTACATTACATATAAAAGTCGCGCTTGTTCTTCAAAATCCGGTAATTGATTTGCAAAATAACCTGCGGATACATGAGGTATGGGGATGGACAAATCCTATGACCTACATTAATGAAATCCTTGAGGAATTCAGCCAGATGAGTGGTGGGGTTGTACAATTTGAAATAGTGGAAACATATGATAATGATAATATCTTTACAACACTGGATACTACGTTCATGACTATTGACACTGTGGCTTATTATTTCATGACAACCGGAATGTTGTATGGTCGGAATACAGAAGGAACGCTGCAAAATCTGGCGGAAATACAGGGCAGGGTACATTTCGATTATAATGCCATGGTTGATCGTTATGATTTTGATACCAAACGCAACAATGGTGATATACATGAAATATGGGTTTATTCATTTCCATTTTCAGGTATGTATGAGTCACAACTTATGGGTCCCAATGCTTTTTGGTATAATTCACCTCCTCTGGATCACCCTGGATTAGAAAAGTTGCTCTCGGTTATGGGTTGGAATTATGAGCGAGGTGTTGCCGAAGCAATTCACAGTTTTGGCCATCGCGCTGAGAGTGCTATTCGCCATATCTATGGCCGGTGGGATATACACAACCCAAATCCTAATAATTGGGAACTGTTTACCCGTATTGATAAAGAAATACCGGGTGGAGCACATATTGGAAATATTCATTTCCCTCCCAATGGTCAAAGCGATTATGATTATGGTAATACATCTTATGTCGATTCTTATGCTGATAATTGGAAAAGGTATCCTATATTATTAGATCAAAAACGCTCAGTCAATCGGGATGAATGGGAGGCAGTAAATAGCAATTACCAATTGGGATTTATGAGATGGTGGCATAATCACCTTCCCAGATATACAGGAGTAACAGATACTATCTTAAACAACTGGTGGCACTATATTGTTGATTATGAAGATGCTGTTGAGAGAGCACACATTATTACACAAATTGATAATGGAAATAATGTTGTAAAAATTTTACCTGATGAGTACTCCCTGAAGCAAAACTATCCCAATCCGTTTAATCCTCAAACAACTATTAAATTTAATTTGAATAAAGATAGCAGGGTTGTGTTGACTATATTCGACGTACTTGGCCGGGAAGTCAGAACACTCATCGATGAAAGGAAAAAAGCGGGTGAATATAAAGTGACATGGTATGGCAAAGATAATCTTGGTAATACAGTGGCTT
>JADFUQ010000424.1 GCA_015222065.1 Bacteroidota bacterium | reverse complement strand
TGCCCGGAGGCAATTGGGAAGTTGGGATCCATATTGCGGATGTCACACATTATGTAAAACCACGTACTCTTCTGGATAAAGAGGCCAGGCAAAGAGGGACATCTGTTTATTTGGTTGACCGGGTTGTCCCTATGCTTCCCGAAAAACTGTCAAACAAAATTTGTTCCCTGAGACCTGATGAAGACAAACTTTGCTTCTCGGCAGTATTTGAAATGGATGAGCAGGTGAATGTGAAAAATGAATGGTTCGGAAAAACTGTGATAAGATCGCAGAGAAGGTTTGCATATAGCGAGGCTCAGCAAGTTATTGAAACAGGAAAGGGGGACTTGAGCAGGGAGCTATTGCAATTAAATAAATTAGCCCGGAAACTTCGTGAAAAAAGGTACGAGAAAGGTTCGCTGGATTTTGAAAGAGTTGAGGTGAAATTTGATATTGACGAAAAAGGGACTCCCCTTGGAGTGTTTTTTAAGGAGCAGAAAGAATCAAATCAGCTTATCGAAGAATTTATGTTGCTTGCCAACAGAAGAGTTGCCGAATATGTATCTAAGCGGTCAGGGAAAACCCAAAAAACTTTCATCTACCGGATCCATGATAAACCTAATCAGGAAAAGCTTGAGTCATTTTCAAATATCCTGAAACGGTTCGGGCATAAAATTGATACTACCTCACAAAAAAAGCTATCCCTCTCAATGAACCGTTTGTTAAAATCTGTTCAGGGGAAAAGAGAACAAAATCTGGTTGAGACACTTGCATTACGTTCTATGGCCAAAGCGGTTTATTCAACACATAATATTGGTCATTATGGATTGGCATTTAATTATTATACTCATTTTACTTCACCTATTCGCAGGTATCCTGATATGATGGTGCATCGTTTACTGGAGGCGTATCTGAAAAGCTCACCATCAAAAAGTGAGGATAAATATGAAAACTTATGCAAACATTCCTCAGAAATGGAGCGTAAAGCAGTGGATGCAGAACGTGCATCAATTAAGTATAAACAGGTTGAGTTTTTGAAAGATAAAATTGGTGAGGAATTTGACGGAATTATTTCAGGGGTGGTAGATTGGGGTTTATATGTTGAGATCATTGAAAACAAATGTGAAGGACTTATTTCTATCAGGGAACTTGATGATGATTATTATGAATTTGATGAAGAAAATTACAGGCTTATTGGCAGACACTCGAGGAACCAATATCAATTAGGTGATGCCGTTAGGGTAGAAATATTATCTGCAAATCTTGCAAAGAAACAGATTGACCTGGGTCTGAGTAAGGAGAAAGAGGGAGCGAAGAGGCGAAAGAGCGAAGGGGCGAAGAAGAGAAGAGAGTGAAGAGGAAGTAAGTAGTAAATAGTAGGTAGTAAGGAGAAAGAGGGAGCGAAGGGGCGAAAGAGCGAAGAGGCGAATGGGAGATGAAGAGAAGATGAGAAAAGAAGTATGGAGTAAGGAGTAAGCTTGCGAAAAGCCGGGAGAGATTGCTTCACTTCGTTCGCAAAATCCCGTTAACTTATTATGCTTAAAAGTGGACATGACAAACCCTGTGCTTTGTACAGTTTTTTTAATAATATTTTTTCATTTGTTTTCATTTTATTTCTTTTATTTTTAATGTTTTAAACTTTGTTAAATGGGAAGAAAAAAGAAAAAAGGAATTTTTAATAAAAAAAGCCTGACTAACCGGATAAGCGGAATTATCTCGAACAATCCGAATCAATCATACAATTATAAACAAATTGCAAGCAGGTTGGGAATAAAAGATTCTCCGACAAAAAAGCTTATCAACGAAATATTGGGTGAATTGAAATCGGGTAAGATACTGGAAGAGGTACATACAGGTAAGTTCAGGTTTAAATCAAAAAGCGGTTATATAATTGGCAAAGTAGATCTTACAGCATATGGTTCGGCTTATATAGTGTCTGACAATACGGAGGAGGATGTTTTTGTATCCCAGGCAAATTTGAACCATGCCCTTCAGGGTGACAGGGTAAAAGTATTTTTGTTTGCAAGGAGAAAATCCCGCCGGCTTGAAGGGGAAATTGTTGAAATTATTGAACGTGCCAGGACAAAATTTGTCGGTATTGTTGAAGTATCAAAGAATTTTGCGTTTTTGATACCTGAAAACAGGCAAATGCCATATGATATTTTTATTTCAAAAGATAAACTAAAGGGAGCAAAAACCGGACAAAAAGCTGTTGCACGAATTGTTGACTGGCCAGACAAGGTTAAAAATCCTTTCGGTGAAATTGTTGATGTACTGGGTATGCCAGGGGAACATGAGGTAGAAATGCATGCTATCCTGGCAGAGTTTGAGTTACCCTATAAATTTACTGATGAAGTAAATAATGCTGCCGGGGAAATCGTGGATCATATTCCAAAGGAGGAATACAAAAAGAGAAAAGATTTCAGAAAAAACCTGACTTTTACCATTGACCCGGAGGATGCAAAAGATTTTGATGATGCATTGTCTTTACGGAAGCTGCCCGGAGGCAATTGGGAAGTTGGGATCCATATTGCGGATGTCACACATTATGTAAAACCACGTACTCTTCTGGATAAAGAG
>JADFUQ010000055.1 GCA_015222065.1 Bacteroidota bacterium | reverse complement strand
CATGGAATTAACCAATTTTTTCTTTTATGGTGTTTTACCAAGAGATGGGAAAAAAGCTAATTAATAATGCGTACTAATTTATTAATCATAATATCAAGTTTAATTTTAATTGGATCCATAACTTTTGGCCAGGACTTTGGATTTAAAGGTCAATTACCAATGTGGACAACCATTAATCCCGAAGATCCATTTCAAATGCAAGCAGGAGTACGTTATATTCCTGAATTATCATTTGACAAATCAATTAATAAATCCTACACTTTTGATGGTGAACTTTCAATCAACACATACATATCAAGCTTGTATGCAAATGGTTCAATTCAACTTGATGAAAAACTAAAACCATATCGTATTTGGTTACGTTTTTCAACAGAACAATTAGAAGTTAGAGCCGGTTTACAAAAAATAAATTTTGGTTCTGCGAACATCTTACGCCCACTAATGTGGTTTGACCAGATTGACCCCAAAGATCCTTTGCAATTAACCGATGGTGTTTATGGTATTTTAGGGCGTTACTATTTCATGAATAATGCCAATATTTGGCTTTGGGGATTAATCGGTAATGATAATGTTAAAGGATTTGAATTTTTCCCATCTGCTAAAGACAAACCCGAATTTGGTGGTCGAGTTCAGGTTCCATTCTTATCGGGAGAAATTGCAACAAGTTATCATCATCGCCGATTTGATACCAGAAATACATACATGGATACATTAACAACCGATTATATCTTTCCTGAGAACCGAATTGCTTTTGATCTCAGAATTGATAATGTAATTGGATTTTGGACTGAAGCAGCACTTATTTATCAAGATTTGAACATATCTGAAAACTATAATAAAACCATAAATATAGGTTTGGATTATACTTTTAATATTGGTAATGGTCTCGGTTTGATGACTGAATTTTTTGTCTACGACTATGCTAATGAATTTAAAATTAGTGATGATGCATCTTCGATTTTAGTAACTTCACTCAATTATCCTATAAATATTATTAGTAATATCAGTCTTATGGCATTTTATTATCCAAAAGAAAAAACACTTGGAAGTTTCGTAAATTTCTCGTTGACATATGATAAATGGAACTATTATTTAATGACATTCTTTATACCGGATAAAATGCAATTACCAGGAATAACTGATGGAACAAATTTATATAATGGTTTCGGATTTCAATTAATGGCTGTTTTTAATCATTAATTAGACTTTTAAACAAAATTCAATCGAAGAAAAAAAGTAACTATTTAAACTAAGTAATTATGAAAAAAGTACTAAAAATCCCTGCTAACCAGCCCCAAATTGGGGGAGATTAAGAGGGGCAGAAAAATAATAATAAACAAATTTTATAAATTTAAAAGAAGAAATGATGGAACAAAATTCAATCGTCACTATTTCAGGATTGATAAAACGATTTCCTATAGGGAAAGGCCATTTTACAGCCCTGAATGGTATCGATCTCACTTTCAGTAAAGGACAATTTGCCGGTGTTGTAGGGCCAAGTGGGTCTGGAAAAACAACACTCCTGAACATTATTGGCTCACTTGATAATCCTACCGAAGGAAAGGCAAATGTACTCGGACAGGAAATTGGTAATCTGTCTACTAAAAAGGCTGCTCTTTTACGCAGGAAACATCTGGGTTTTATTTTTCAAACCTACAATTTGCTTCCCGTATATACTGTTTTTGAAAATGTTGAATTTCCGCTTCTTTTATTAAATATGAGCGGATCGGAACGTAAAAAAGCAGTGATGGATTCTCTGGATTGGGTTGGAATAGCAGATAAGGTTAAATCAAGGCCGGCACAACTTTCCGGTGGTGAATGTCAGCGAGTAGCTATTGCAAGAGCCATGGTTAAAAAACCCGAATTGGTGTTAGCTGATGAACCAACAGCAAATCTGGATTCTGAGAACTCACATCATATTTTGCAAACCATGGAAAATCTCAACAAAGATTTGCAGACTACATTCATTTTTGCCACTCACGATGATAAAGTAATCAAGTATCTGAAGAGAAAAATTCTTCTTGAAGATGGCAAAGTAACTGCTGATGATATTATAACTAATTAAGGAGGACAAAATTATGTTATCACTAAAATTAGCCTGGCGAAACCTGGTTGGTGCAGGCTTACGAACCTGGCTCAATGTAATCGTATTGGCATTTGTCCTGTTCATGATGATCTGGCATTATGGACTTCTTGACGGATGGAATCAACAGGCAAATAAAGATATGCAAGCATGGGAGGTTGGAAATGGCCAATACTGGCACCAAAATTACGATCCTTATGATTTCTTCACCTTAGAGGAAAGTCATGCAAAAATACCTGAAGCATTAAATAAAGCCACAACAGATGGAATTATAACGCCTGTATTAATTACGCAGGGCAGCGTGTATCCCGATGGTAGAATTCAAAGTATGCTACTGAAAGGAATAAATCCCGATCAAAAAGTAGTTGCAATACCAGGTACTGATCTGAACACAGAATCGGAAGAAATACCTGTTGTTATTGGTAGAAGAATGGCAAAAAACTGTAAACTGCAAGAAGGCGATATAACAACAATTAGATGGAGAGATGTAAATGGAACTTTTGATGCAGCCGAAGTGAAAGTTGTAAAGGTTTTTAATTGCAATGTTCCTAGTGTAGATGCCGGACAAATGTATATACATATTAAAAAGGTCCAGGAAATGATGCAGGCACCTGATGAAGCTACTATGTTTATCATTGGTGAGGATTTCGAAATGAATGAAACTGTTTCAGGATGGGAATATAAAGACTTTGATTTCTTAATGACTGAAATGAATGAGATGATGAAAATGAAAAAAGTGGGAGGATCTTTTATGTATGTTATTCTAATGCTTTTAGCAATGTTAGCAATTTTTGACACACAAGTGCTATCCATTTTCAGAAGACAAAAAGAAATTGGAACTTATATTGCCATGGGAATGACCCGCAGGCAGGTTGTTAGTCTTTTTACGGTTGAAGGAGCAATGCATGCTATTTTAGCAGTTATATTCATTGCAATTTTTGGAACACCACTACTTATCTGGTTAATGTCTGTAGGAATGTCCATGCCAGCCGGATCGGATGATATGGGTATTGCCATAGCAGAAACGATTTATCCGGTTTATGGAGCTGGCTTAATCATTGGAACTTCATTACTTGTTTTTATAATTA
This sequence comes from Bacteroidota bacterium, assembly GCA_015222065.1. Taxonomy (GTDB): domain Bacteria; phylum Bacteroidota; class Bacteroidia; order Bacteroidales; family VadinHA17; genus JADFUQ01. The sequence goes on along the minus strand of JADFUQ010000055.1, from coordinate 14,479 downwards.
CTTTGATTGTTAGTTATCTGCCAGCCCGTAAAATTTCTAAAATGAAACCTACTGACGCTATAAAAGGAAAAATACAATGATACGTTTTTTATTTAAAGGATTATTAAGAGACCGGAATCGTAGTTTACTACCCATTCTGGTCGTTACTGCAGGAGTTACACTTACTGTATTTTTGCATTGTTATATTACAGGTATTTTGGGTGACATGATTGAATTTTCAGCAAAATATACTTCAGGCCATGTAAAAATAATGACACGCGCCTATGCTGAAAATAAAAATCAAGTACCCAATGATCTTGCACTATTAGAAGTAAATGACTTAATAAGTAACCTGCAGAAAGACTACCCAACCATGGAATTTGTTCAACGAATAAACTTCGGTGGTTTATTAGATTCTCCTGACGAAAACGGAGAAACTAAAAAGCAAGGCATAGTAGCCGGAATAGCTGTTGATCTCATATCTGAAAATAGTAAGGAAATTGACAGAATAAACATAAGAAAATCGTTAAGAAAAGGACGTTTACCGGAAGAGCCAAATGAAGTGTTAATAAGTGATGAATTTGCCGATAAACTGGAGGTTGAACCCGGAGGAACTGTTACACTAATAACTTCAACAATGTATGGCGGCATGTCAATTCAAAATTTTACTATTGCCGGTACAATTGAATTTGGTGTTCAAATGATGGACAGAAGTGGAATGATTGCTGACATCTCCGGAATTCAAAATGCAATGGATATGAACAATGTATGTGGTGAAATTCTCGGTTTCCTGGATTCACCTAATTATGATGATATAAAAGCTATGAATGTTGAAAATACTTTCAATGATAAGTACTCAGATCCTAATGACGAATTTTCTCCTGTAATGACCAGGTTAAAAAATGATTCTATTATGTCCGGATACTTTGATTATGTAGATAGTTTTGTTGGCATTATTGTAACCGTTTTTATACTTGCTATGTCTATTGTATTGTGGAATACCGGATTAATTGGAGGATTAAGACGATACGGTGAGGTAGGTGTTCGTCTGGCAATTGGTGAAGAAAAAGGACACATTTACCGATCAATGATCTATGAAGCTATATTAATTGGAATTGTAGGATCATTTTTGGGTACCTTAGTAGGACTTGGTTTTTCATACTGGTTACAAGAAGCAGGAATTAATGTAGGAGACATAATGAAAAATTCCAAAATGATGATGCCGAGTGTTTTCAGGGCACATATTACAACTCCGGCATATTACATAGGATTTATTCCTGGCTTGTTCTCTGTAACTCTAGGAACCATGCTTTCGGGTATTGGAATCTATAAACGCAAAACAGCACAATTGTTTAAAGAATTAGAAACATAATAAATCACGTCATTGCGAGGACGAAGAACGAAACGTCGGAATCGCAATGACGACTAAAAATAAAAATATGAAACGATTAGCTATAATACTGTTCCTCATCCCAACAATAATCTGGGCACAGGAACCAACAGGAAAAGAAATCCTGGAAAAAATTGATAAAAACATGGCTTCAAAAAGCACCATTTCTACCTCTAAAATGTTAATTCATGGAGCGCGCCAAACACGAACAATAGAAGCAAAATCATGGGGAATGGGTGATGAAAAATCATTCACCGAATACCTTGCTCCTGCTCGGGAAAAAGGCACCAAGATGCTTAAGCTGGAAGATAAGCTTTGGATATATTCACCCGGTTCTGACAGAACAATCCAGATTTCAGGACATATGCTCAAACAATCATTAATGGGATCTGATCTTTCTTATGAAGATATGATGGATAACGTTAAATTGCTTGAAGATTATGATGCAGGAGTAATTGGCTCTGAAATTGTTAATGAACGAGATTGCTGGATTGTAGAACTACAGGCAAAAACTGCTGAAGTAAATTATCAAATCCGTAAAGTTTGGGTGGATAAAGTTCGCTATATTCCATTAAAAGAAGAGCTGTATGCAAAAAGCGGAAAGCTATTAAAAAGAATGGAACTTTTTGATATCACAAAAATTGGTAATCGCTGGTATCCAAAGAAAATTGTTTTTAAAGATATGCTTAAAAAAGGTGACGGAACAGAATTTATCATTGATGAAATTGAATTTGATAAAGAAATTCCGGAATATATCTTTACAAAAGCGGCTTTAAGGAAGTAGGATATCGATATATGGACTGGAAAGACAGTGTTTTTTCAGCAACCCGGAGCCCGAACTGAAGCCGGACTCCGAGGGGAGTTGGGATTTAATTTACAGTTGCCACCTCTTTAATGATTTCCATTCCCCTGTGGATAGCTTTTTCGTTAACGGGTATCAGGTGATGGTAACGTTCAGGAAGTGATTTCTTGAGACCTTTAATGACACTTTCCAATTTAAAAAGCTTCTTAACTTTAAGGTAACCACCCAGCACAATCATATTAAAAGTTTTAGTGGATTCCATCTTTGTTGCCTCCTCGGCGGCATCTATTCTGTAAATATTAATATCTTTTCTTTCGGGATGGCGTGTTATCCCGTTTCCGTCATATACAAGCAAGCCACCCGGCTTAACAGCAGGTTCAAATTTGTCCATTGATTGCTGATTTAGTATAATAGCAGTATCGTATGAATTTATAATGGGAGAACTTATTCTTTCATCGCTCAGAATTACTGTAACATTAGCTGTTCCTCCTCTCATCTCGGGCCCGTATGAAGGCATCCAACTCACTTCCTGTCCTTCCATTACACCTGAATAACAAAGTATCTTACCCATGGATAAAACACCCTGTCCGCCAAAACCTGCAATGATGATCTCTTCAGTCATGATTTATTTGTTTTTTATTAATGATTAATCCTATTCTTCAGGAACTTTTAAATCACCCAGAGGATAAAAAGGCAGCATATTTTCAGCCATCCATTTATTTGATTCCACAGGTGTCATTTTCCAGCCTGAGGGGCAATTAGAAACCACCTCTACAAAGCAAGTTCCTTTATTAAGAGCCTGATATTCAAATGCTTTTCTTATTGCCTTTTTGGTTTTTCTTACATTTCCGGGGGTGTGTACTGATTGCCTTGAAACAAAATAGGTACCCGGCAGATTTACAACAATGTCGGTCATTTTAATCGGATTTCCCATCAGGGATACTTCACGTCCATATGGTGTTGTTGACGATTTCATACCTACCAGAGTTGTAGGGGCCATCTGTCCGCCTGTCATCCCGTAAATTCCATTATTGATGAATATCATCGTAATATTCTCACCACGGTTACAGGCATGTATTGTCTCGGCGGTACCAATGGCAGCAAGGTCACCGTCTCCCTGATAAGTAAAAACATACTTTTCCGGAAGCAGACGTTTAATGGCTGTTGCAAGAGCAGGGGCACGGCCATGTGCAGCCTCCTGCATATCAATATCCATATAATTATACATAAACACTGAACAGCCTACAGGAGCAATACCAATAGTTTTAGATTGTATATCCATCTCTTCAATTATCTCTGCAATAATTCTGTGTGTTGTAGTATGACCACAGCCCGGACAATAATGAAACTCATTATCCGTAAGAATCTTGCTTTTTTTATAAACAAGGTTTTCTTCTTTGATCAATTCTTTAGTTGAAATAGTATCATCAGCCATGTCCTTAACCTCCTATTATTTTTTGTTTCAAATTTTTAACAATTTCATCAGGAGTGGGAATAATACCTCCCATCCTGCCATAATGTTTCACCTTAACTTTTCCCTCTACTGCAAGCTTAACATCTTCAATCATCTGCCCTGCACTCATCTCTACAGATAGAATACCCTTCAATTGTCCTGACATCATTCTGATTTCATTATATGGAAAAGGCCATAAAGTTATTGGTCTTAATAAACCAACCTTTATTCCTTCTTCTCTTGCCATCTGCATTGATTTCTGGCATATTCGTGAACTTGTTCCGTAAGCGACAAAAAGATATTCGGCATCATCACACTGTATTTTCTCATATCTCACTTCCTTCTCGCGGATCTCCTTGTATTTAGCCTGCAACTTTTCATTAAACCTCTCCTGCCTGGCAGGATCCAGATCCAATGAAGTAATTATATTTCTTTCCCTGTCGGGTGTTTTTCCTGTTGTTGCCCAGTCGGGTGATTTTTTACTCCTTGGTTGTTGTGGTTTGAACTTTACTTTTTCCATCATCTGTCCAATAGCACCATCGGATAGGATCATAGCCGGATTCCGGTACTTAAAAGCCAGGTCATACCCAAGACTAACAAAATCGGCCATTTCCTGAACTGAAGCAGGAGCCAGAACTATCAGATTATAATCTCCATGCCCCCCTCCTTTTGTTGCCTGGAAATAATCCGATTGCGATGGCTGAATAGTACCCAGTCCGGGTCCGCCACGAACCACATTCACAAGAAGGCATGGTAATTCAGAACCTGCTATATAGCTTATTCCCTCTTGCATCAGGCTTATTCCGGGACTGGATGAGGATGTCATAACTTTTTTGCCGGCACCTGCACCTCCATATAGCATATTGATAGCAGCAACCTCACTTTCAGCCTGAAGCATGACCATTCCTGTTCTTTCATGAGGCTTGGCAGCAGCAAGATATTCAATTACTTCCGATTGGGGAGTAATAGGATACCCAAAATAACCGTCAGTTCCCGCACGAATAGCTGCTTCAGCTATTGCCTCATTTCCTTTCATTAAAACATATTCTTCCATTCTTTAAGGAATATTATTTGTTTATATATTTTTTCTACTTTTTAAACCTTGCCTTTTCTATGAAACCTTTTTTCTGTAAACAGTAATTACGCCGTCAGGACATACAATGGCACAATTAGTACATCCGGTGCAAACATCCGGATTCTTCATATAGGCATAATGATAACCTTTATCATTTACGTTATCGGAAAGGGAAATAACTTCAGTCGGACATGCAGTAATACATAGTTCACATCCTTTACATCTGTCAATATCAACTACAATTGCACCTTTTATTTTTGCCATTTTATGATTATGTTTTTTTTGTAAGATCTCAAAGATAAAAATAACCTTAAAAACACCATATGATAAATGTCACTCACTTCGCTGTTAAAAAACAGACTGGCTATTCTGGTTACTGGTTCACCCATCTTTTCTATGATCTTGATTAAAACATTTAAGCCTGTATTCAAGGTCATTATACCGGTCGCTACCTGTCTGAGACACGCATGCCCTTACACCTTCAATCCTGTCACTACCGGTAATCTCGAGTGATATTGCACTAATACCATAATAAAGCAATTCTTCCAGCAACTCTGCTCCGGTGAAACCGGGATATGAAAAGGTAAAATAAAATCCGTCTGCCAAAGGTTTATCCACATCCATATCGTAAACAATTTTAAAACCATTATCAGTAAACATTTTCTTCATTATCCCGGCCCTAACAGCATACTCTTTAACACTCTCAACAAAATTGAATCTGCCTTCATTTGCTTCCTTTAAAATAGCCCTTAGTCCCCATTGTACCGAATGTGATACCCCTGATGAAAGCGCATATAAAGCACCATATATCATCGAATAACCAAACTGATCAGTTTTATAGTACCGTTTCAGATCAGGGTATCTCCGTTTGAAAAGGTGATCGGAGATAATCATCATGCCGATTCTCTGGCCTGCATAGCTAAATACTTTAGAGCTTGAAATAAGCAAAAGATAATTATCAGTGTAATTAGCCACGGTGGGTTGAAAAGGAGGAACGCCGGGTTTTGACATATCCTGTCTGAAATCCATAGCAAAATATGCCAGGTCCTCAACTACAATAGCATCATACTTATCAGCAAGTTCTCCGATAATTTGTAATTCCTCTTCAGTAAAACATATCCAGGTAGGATTATTAGGGTTAGAATACATAATGGTTGAAACCTTGCCTGTTTTCAGATACGACTCCAGCTTTTTTCTTAACTTTTCCCCCCTAAAATTATAAACATCAAACGAGCGAAAATCATGACCCAATATCTTTATCTGTTGTTTCTGTACCGGGAACCCGGGATCGATAAACAGGGTTCCCTCACGGGTACGGTCATTTCGGTTAGCCACCATAAAAGTAGCCATTCCTCCCATCATTGAACCAACCGTTGGAATACAACCTTCCGGATCCACATCAATATTTGCAAACAATTTTACAAACCTGGACATTTCTTCCTTTAGTTCTTTCACTCCTTCGATCATAGGATATTTTGAAGCCACACCTTTTTTAAGAGCCTCTATCTCTGCTGCCACACCCACAGGAGCCGGTTCCAATCCGGGCACTCCCATCTCCATTCTGATAAACCTTTCTCCGGTTGATTTCTCAATCTGATTTACAAGTTTTACAATCTCACGAATTGTCGCACCTCCAAAACCCGGTAAGCCACTTTCTTTTATTAACCTTGAAACAATTACGTGGTCAATTGGTGTTTTCTTCTTCATATTTTTCGTATGCTTTTATATTAACGTAACTATTCAGTGTCTTAAGTTTGGAATGCCTAAAATGGCTAAAATGGCTAAAATTCAAAATGACTAAAATATCTAAAATATCTAAATTTTATACTAATCTCATTATACTTTGCATTTTTAAGTCGGCAGTCCACAATCTGAAAACTGGACTATTTAATGTCAGTCCATAAAGTCAAACAAATTTTGAATTAAAGCACCAAATAGCAAAAAATTAAAAACATCCTAAAAGCTTTCGGACTTTATTGACGGTCTCTATACTTTTCAGGATTTTGAATCATGTAAAAAAGTATGTGTTATAATTGTTTGATTGTTATTTACATTCTTGCCGACTGTGGACTGCCGACTGGTTAGTTAACTAAAAAGGGGCAGAATATTATCTTCCACCCCTTTTGTTTTTAACAAAATTCAAATAGTAATATTATAAACCAATTACAAATTCGTTCACCGGTTTTCCAGTACCTGTTATCTTTATCAAAATATACTGATCTGTTTCTCATATACAAATATAAGATTATTTCAAACTATTTTCGAATCCTGATAATTACTTTTCCACACAAATCCGGGCATCAACTACAACGATCCTTTCCGGTGTTCCCAATACCGGGTTCAGATCCATCTCACTGATCTCAGGTGCAATATCTGCCAGGGTTGCCACCCTGGTAATTAATTCAATAAATTGCTTTTCATCAATTCCTTTTTGTTTTCTTGCCCCCTTAATAATTCCATACCCTCTGAGGTTTCTTACCATCTCTTTTGCTTCCTTAAAACTTAATGGTGCAAGACCGGATTGAACATCTTTCATAACTTCAATAAAAATACCTCCCAGTCCGCACATAACCAGGTGACCGAATTTATCTTCCTTCTTCACACCGGCAAATAATTCAATGCCTTCGAGCATAGGCTGTAATAGAACTGCTTTCGCCCCTTCAATCTTCATCATCACGTTAAATTCCCTTCGAACCTCTTTATCACTTTTTACATTTAAAACTACTCCTCCGACATCCGATTTATGCAAAGGACCAACCACTTTCATTACCAATGGATAACCCAACCCCTCTGAAACTTTTACAGCTTCCCTTTCAGTAGTAACAACTTTTTCCTGCACACGTGATATTCCGGCAGCATCCAATAATTGCTGTACCTTTTCAGGTTCCAGATAACCATTTTCCACGTTATCAATAATTTCCCTTATCCTTTTTTGTTCCATTGCAGGGTAGTTCTCTGTTTCCGGTACCGGTTCAGGAGTATAATACACTTTAGATAATGCTTTTCCAAATACTACTTCGTCAGGAAAATTGATCCGCCCTTTCGACAAGAACATATTTATTTCATCCTTCACGTTGATTATTGAAGGTAAAACCGGAAAAATCGGTTTCTTGCATGTTTCCATTTTTCGATGAAGCACCTCATACACATCATATACGGGGAATAATCCCGGGCTGCCAAAAATAACTACCATACCATCAATATGATCAAAATCGTTCTCAACAGCATCAATAATTAGTCCAAGCTGCTCGGCATTACCGGTTGCAAGAAAATCTATTGGGTTTGCCACTGAGGATCCCGGGTGCAGTTTATTAAGTAAATCGTCAGCCTTGCTTCCCTTAATTTCAGGAACACTCATTCCCCCTTCCGAGAGAGCATCCGTAAGCATAACAGCCGGTCCGCCTGCATGCGTTATAACAGCAAGGTTCTTTCCATGTAATTCCTTATGCATAAATATAGAAGCAACAACTGTCAATTCCTCCCGGCTATGGCACCGGACAATCCCTGCTTTCCTGAACAAGGCTTCTGCAGCAGTATCCGAACCAGCCAGTGCACCTGTATGAGATGATGCAGCACGGCTGCCGGCATCAGAACTTCCGGCTTTAACAGCAGCAATTTTACACCCTTTCCTGATAAGTGAGGATGCATGTTTGAGTAACATCTGTGGCTTATCAATGCTTTCAATATATAATAACTTTACCCGGGGACTGGTTTCCGGATCGTAACTCTGGTCCATATATTTCAATACATCCTCAACACCAAGTTGGGCACTATTGCCTACTGAATATACACTGGAAAAGGTTAAACCATTTGGTATTCCTGCCTCCATAATAAATACAGCGGTTGCACCTGATCCGGAAATAAAATCGCATCCGGCAGTATCCAGCTTTGGGATCGGAGTAGTAAATACTCCATTGTAGTTCCGGTTAAGGAAACCTATACAATTTGGACCAATCAGGCATCCATTCACCTGGTTTACAGCATCTACCATCTGCTTTTCTAAAATGACACCTTCTTCGTTCTCTTCGCTAAACCCGGCTGAGAGTACAATAAATGCCCTTGTGTTTTTGTTTTTGGCTAAGTATTCAATGGTCCCCGGGCAATATTTCGCTGCTATAGCTAATATTGCAAGATCTGTTTCAGGAAGATCATCCGGATTCCTGTACGATCTTATTCCCTGTATCTTATCTGCTTTGGGGTTGGAAACATACAAATCACCCTTATATCCGCCATCCAGTAGATTTTTTAACACCTTTCCCCCCGGTTTGGATACATCTTCAGAGCCGCCAACAACAACAATACCGCATGGATTAACCAATTGCTGATTGATCATAATTAATTGTTTTTTTCAAAAATACCAAATTTTATCCGGTATTTAGATTTTTATAACTATTCAGTGCCTTAAGTTTGGAATGCATAAAATGGCTAATCTCATTATACTTTGCATTATTAAGTCGGCAATCTTCATTCGGCAGTCGGCAATCTGAAGACCGGACTATTTATTGTCAGTCCATAAAGCCAAACAAATTTTGAATTAAAGCACCAAATAATAAAAAATAAAAAACATCCTAAAAGCTTTCGGACTTTATAGACGGTCTCTAATTATACTTTGCATTTTTGTTGACTGTTGACTGCCGACTGATTAATTACTAAACATAATTATTTTATGCATCAATTGAGAAATAACTATCTTGTACAATTATTTGGTTTTTGCAACTATACTTCTTTATGAAAATAATTAGTTTTTTTCTTATCATCGCTCTGTTTTTATTAAAGTTATCAAACGGACAGGAAAACCTGGATTATTTCCTTCCGCAAAATATCCGGTATAATCCGGATATTCCCGTTCCGGAAAAAGTAATAGGACACGAAGTAGGAGAATGGCATGTTACCCATGACAAACTGATCAGTTACATGAACGAGATAGCCCGGCTTTCCAACCGTGCAGTTCTGCAGGAATATGGACGAAGCTATGAAAACCGTCCCCTGGTACACCTGGTTGTAACATCACCTGAAAACCATCAAAAACTGGAACAAATTCGAAAGGAACATTTAACATTATCTGATCCTTTTCAATCAACGAAAGGTGATATCAAAAACATGCCTGTAGTAATTACACTTGGATATAATGTACATGGTAATGAGGCAAGTGGAAGCAATTCGTCACTGCTTACAGCATATTATCTCACTGCTGCAGAAGGATCAGAAATTGAACAATTGCTTCAAAATACTGTTATACTTATTGATCCTTGTCTTAATCCCGATGGTTTCAACAGATTTACTACATGGGTAAATATGCATAAAAGCCACACTCCTGTTACAGACCCGAATTCAATTGAATTTGATGAATTCTGGCCGGGGGGTCGCACAAACCATTACTGGTATGATCTGAACCGCGACTGGCTATTACTGCAAAATCCTGAGAGCCAGGGACGCGTTAAAAGATTCTATCAATGGATGCCTAATATTAATACCGACCACCATGAAATGGGATCTAACTCAACATTTTTTTTCCAACCAGGTATCTTAAGCCGAAATAATCCACTAACTCCGGAAAGAAATTACTACCTGACACAAAAGATTGCGAAACATTATGCCAGAGATCTTGACAAAATTGGATCATTATATTTTTCCGAGGAAATTTTTGATGATTATTACTTTGGTAAAGGATCATCATATCCTGATATCAATGGTAGTATAGGAATACTTTTTGAACAGGGAAGTATTCGCGGTCATGCCAGAGAAACAAATTTCGGAATAAAAACCTTTGCATTCGCTATACGGAATCAATTCACCGTTTCATTGTCAACTCTTGATGCCGGAATTGAATACCGTAAAGAACTTCTGGAATATCAACAGGAGTTTTACAAATCAGCTATTGAAAAGTCAAAAAACAATAAGGTAAAAGCTTATCTTTTTGGAGATACAAATGACAGGGGAAAGGTTTATTATTTTGTAGATCTTCTGAAACAACACAAAATAAAAGTATATGAATTAAAGCAGGATATCCGCCTGGATAACAAATTTTTTTACCGGGGAAAAGCCTATATTGTACCTGTAGAACAACGCCAATACCGTCTGATTGAATCATTATTCAGGAAAGTTACAAAGTTTGCTGACAGTACGTTTTATGATATTTCATCCTGGACCCTTCCTCTCTCCTTTAACCTTGATTACACAGGAATCACAACAATGAAAGAACTGGACAACATTGTGGGACAAGAAATAATAAACCCAACCTTTCCTGATGGTAAAGTTACAGGTGGGCAAAGTTCGTATGCTTACCTGTTCAAATGGGATGAATATCATACACCCGGCGCTTTATACGAACTTATGAAAAACGGGGTAAGGACCAGTGTGGCAACAAAGCCATTCAGATTTGAATCCGATAATCTTAAAAAAGAATTTTCATATGGTACTATCCTGGTACCGGTACAATCGCAGGAAATGAACTCTGATGAACTTTTCGGTCTTATGGAGAAGATTTCAGATAAAAACGGACTTGAAATATTTGCTGTAGAGACAGCATTGACACCTTCGGGCATTGACCTGGGCAGCGGCAGTTTTGTTTCCCTCGAAAAACCTGAAATACTTTTACTTGCCGGAGAAGGAGTTAGTAGTCGTGATGCCGGTGAAATTTGGCACCTTTTTGATACACGCTATCAAATACCGGTAACTCTTGCTAAAACTGACAGGTTAAAAAGGATTGACATTAACCGGTATAATGTATTGATAATGCCCGGTGGTTCGTATGGAAATATGGGAGAACAAGTTATAAATAAAATAAAACAGTGGGTACAAAATGGAGGTGCTCTCATTGCATACAAAAATGCTAATCGTTGGATTGCCCGTCAGAAGCTGGCTGATATAAAATACAAGAAAAGAACGGAACCTGACAGCACAGCTCATTACCGTTATGCTGACCGTTATAAGAATTATAGTGTTCAACAAATCAGCGGAGGAATATTTGAAACGCAAGTTGATCTGTCCCATCCTTTACTTTATGGATACTATAAATACAAGTTACCGGTTTTTAAAAACGGAAATGATTTTGTTGAAAAAAGTAATAACCCTTATGCTAATCCCATAATGTATACTAATTCACCTGTTATGAGTGGCTATATTCCTGATAATCCAATTGACCAAATGAAGAATAGTCCGTTCGCCGGGATATATAAACTCGGTCAGGGAACTATTATCTCCCTGTTCGATAATACCAACTTCAGGGGGGTATGGTACGGAACTAATAAAATATTTGCCAATTCAGTATTTTTTGGTCAGATAATCCGGTAATTATAGTATTAGATTCACTAAAAAAAAGATATGTGAGTTTTATTAATTTTTGTTTTAAATTTTAATACTTATTAAAGCTATGAAACGATTTACTATCTCATTTCTTACCCTTTTCTTATTATGTATCCTTCAATCCGGTTTGCTTCATGCCGAGAATCCTATGAAAACCTATGAAGGCACGTGGAAATTCACAGCCGAACAAGCTCCATTTGGATACCAGGCCGGAACCATGACTTTCGAAATTAAGGAAGATACGCTAACAGGTTATTTAAATTTTGCAGATAGTGACTATATCATTGAATTTCAGAATATTGAAATTAATGATGGAGGTATAACACTTGAGATCACCGTTGAATATGAACAGGTTCCGATAAGAGGATCTGTTAAAGATAATGTATTTACGGGTACTGCAACTTCCCCAGAGGGCCCGATTGGTTTTTCTGCAACCAGGGTAGTGAAAGGAAAGAAATGAATGAATGCGTAAATGATTGAATGATTAAATTGTTATCTTATTATTCAGCTTTATTATTCTTTTTTACAAAAAAAGCTACCTTTTCAACAGAAGTTATCATATCGTATTCTTCAAGATAAACACCAGATGGAACATTGAGTGGGACAGTTGTGAAATTTAAAATACCTTTTATTCCTGCTTCCACAAGTCTGTTGGTTACCTCCGGGGCTACATCCGGAGGGACTGTTAATATTGCAATTGTTATTTTTTTATTTCTTATGATTGTTTTCAAATGGCTAAAATGAAAACATCTCACCCCTTTTACTTTTGCGCCAATCTTTTTAGGGTTAATATCAAATGAGGCTAAAACATTCAATTTTGATCTTTTCCCCGCAAAATAACCTGTAATAGCTTTACCCAGATAACCAAATCCTACAACTGCAACTTTCTGTCCTTCCTTTGAATCCAACACTTCTCCTATTCTGGTAACCAACTCTTTAACATTATAACCGTTTTTATGCATCCCTGTATTTCCGATCAACATAACATCTCTTCTAACCTGAACTGCTGTAATATACAAAAGCTTAGCAAGATCATGCGAGAAAATATGATCTCTGCCTTTTGTTAAACAATTTAATAATACACGACGATATGCACTTAATCTTTCAACCGTTTTACCCGGAAGATTGTTCATAAGCAATTATTTACAAATACCTAAAGGTAAAATAAATATTGTTTAACCGAATGACTTTTTCCCTGAGTTTCTTTTGAACGATCAAAATGTGATGCAGTGTTACGAGTTTCGAGTTACGTGTTACGGGTTAAGAACGTATAACTTTTAACTTATCAGGAGTTGTAATGTGGTGATGCAGTGTTACTGGTTACGGATTAAAAAAAAATTACTTTTTTGCATCAAGACAGGAGTTACAGCGCAATTCATCGGCTTGAATTATTTCTGATACCTGGCATCCAATCCTGTTACAAATGCCTATGCAATTTCTAAAGTCCGCATTCTTATCTGTAAACATGGTAAATAAATGAGCACCACAGGTACAACGTCTGTAAATTGGTAATTTCACACCACATTCAGGACAAAAGAATTCCAATATTTCACCATTTTCAAGTTCAGCTTCACACGCAATCCACGATTTGTCACCACAGAAAGGACTCAAGGCAATGTGTCCTTCCTTATTATTACCTTTTACTTTCAGGTAGATTCCTTTTTGATTGTTAAAAACAGCACGGTTGCTAATCAAAGAATGTCCATTCTGACAATATACTTCTTCAACAACCCAAACCTTCTTTTGCCTGATAGCAACTTTTTTATCGGGTGTTGGAAATACTAACATTCCTTTTGAATTATACCTTCTCATGCCAGATACAATTTTTCCTGAATTTATTTAATTTTCCTCAAATTTACGAATTTTTTTCAGCAAATACCAGCTTCTTTATTTCATTATATATATTTTTTATCCTTTCTTCCAGGTTATCCGAAAAGTATTCACCAAAACATCTGTCCTCTTCTACTTCTATCCCGACAATATTAATACTACGAGGCAGATTGTATCCCACATGCTCTCCAACCTTCAATGCATTTAGAAAAGAGGCATCATGTTTTGTTGACAGATGGAGTGTTTCACGGAAATTTTCAGGAGAAAAAAAATGTAAATCACCAACATCACTACCACCCCTCATGCCATCCAGTATGATCAATTGATCATAGTCCTTTATAATTTCAAGTAACTCTAATCCACCAATATTGGAAGTTTCAACATGAAAACCCGGTGGCAGGTTTTCTTCTCTGAGTTTATTAGCCAGGCGGGATCCCACACCATCATCCATCAGTATTTCACTTCCCATACCTAATACCAGCAATTTCTTATCACAATTTTCGCTCATCATTTCTGCCAAATATCCACTTACATATAGCCCGTCTATAAAGTATGCAAAAAATGATTTAAGAACAAGGAACACCGATTAACGATTTGCGAAGTGTTTGAAAATCTGAAATCTAAAATCAGCGTTCCTTGTTCGAT
>JADFUQ010000423.1 GCA_015222065.1 Bacteroidota bacterium | reverse complement strand
TGCGGGGTTTTGCTTTGTTGCGGTGACGACGAGACTCGAACTCGCGACCTCCGGCGTGACAGGCCGGCATTCTAACCAACTGAACTACGCCACCGTTTTTAAAATTGCCCTGCAAAAGTAATTCAATTTTTATTTCTACAAAAATAACATAACTGTTTTTTAAAATTAAACCTTATTTCAAAAAACTGATCTAATAAACAACATACCAGTTCTTCATATAATAAGTGGAAGAATGGGAAGAATATTGAATGACACGCTTTTTTAAACACTACTCAACATTCCAACATTCCAATAATTTTAGTTGTGCAAGAATATGAAGTTCTCAGGATTATTACATTTATTTTTGTTTTGAATAAGGGTATCTCCGTCTTCGTGTGTGTTATAATTGAATTCGAAAACAAAAACGAACAAAAAAATGAAAATAACGTATAACCCATTAAACCTTTAAAATATTGAAAAAATAAGTTTTTACATTTTGGCAACAGTTATGGTAACATCATTTCTTTTTACTTTATGTAAAATTATACCGTTCAAATAAAAAATCGAGTGTTTTATACAATTAAAAGCAATAATACTTGAAAATTAATAATATTAACAATAATTTAGCATCAAATCAACAACCATGAAATACCGATATTTATCAGATAGATTCTTTAGATAATTTGTGCCTGATCGTGGTATTTTATAATATTCTATTGTATTATGAGTAAAATTATTTATCAAATAAAAGAGAGTGGATTCGCATTTATTAGTGATCTTGCAGCAATTGTCTTTTTGCTGGGAACTGTGCTCACAAGTGGCTATTTTCTAATCTTTTTAATCATCAATTTACTGTAAAACAGAATCCTATATTAAGGACATAGTTGCAAAACTGATTAAAAAAATCTAAATTTTTCGGGTTTCATAAATAATTAGTTATTAGTCGGCAGTCCACAGTCAGCAGTCCACAAAAAATAAGCCCAAAATTTTTTTTGATATTTACCTGCCCTGTAAGGAAGTATGACTGTACGGGGGTGCTTTAATTCAAAATTTGTTTGACTTAATAGACTGAAATTAAATGGCACAGTCTTCAGATTGCCGACTGCCGACTGAAGATTGCCGACTTGAAAATGCAAGGTATAATGAAATTAGCCATTATAAAACCATAAACATTAAATTTCCGATACATTCAACTACCATCCGGGAATAAAATTAAGGCCCAGTACTCCTTTTTGAATTCCGTCATCCCGGAAAGGAAATGCATAGTACGGCTCAAGGATTATTGCCCCGAAAATGTTTACCCTTAAGGAAGCCCCAGCACTGTATACCGGCATCCGGAGATCCTGACTATCTGCCCTGTAAACAAAAGAGATATCCTCAAAATCATACCATGCCAGACCGGCATCAAGGAATAAGCATAACTCGGTAAATAGTAGTTTTGACTTGATCATTGAAAGTCGTTCCGGACCGGTAAACGGAAACCGGAGCTCTAAATTGGCAACTACCATCTTATCTCCATACAATTGATTTATCGCCTCCTGAACCTCCTCATAATCCATCATTTCATATATCTTGTTATTGTTATACCCCCTGACATACCATGGATAGCCCAGATATAATGGTGCCAGTATTCTACTATTGGTATTGCTTCCATAGCGGCCATAATGATAAACTCTTGAAGCCAGTGTAAAAGGTCTCATCCTGAAATATTTACGATAATCTACAAGACCGGTGAAAAAACTAATCTCCCCAAAATACTTCTCAACCTGGAATCGTGATCTGCTGCCCTGCAAGGGTGAAGCGTAACCAAAAATAGAATTATCAGTGACAAAAGCAGCATCCAGCTTCCGGATATTAAATCCATCCGGAGCATCCAGCTTCTCCCTGCTCTGACCAAGTAACCTCCCGTATAAATCATAATAACTATGCCATCTGTCAATCCGGTAATAGTACCACGACTGTGAAACACCAAGTTCAACCCTCCGTGTAGTAGAAAAAGGTAAATACGCGAATGCAGATATCTGATCTTCAAATATTCTCATCTGGTCCATTACCAGATCATCAACAATAACAAATTCCTCCCCATAGCTAAGAGTATCAATGGTAAGGTACGCTGTAGCATACTGGTAAGGGATATGGGAAATTGAAGCGCCCCAGTTTATTCTTTTTGCCTGGTTCATATATGCAAACTGACCACCAAAGTCATATATCTCACCGTTAACTGCAAGCGTTGTAAACAATTGGTTATTACCAACTATATCACTAAAAATTGCAAACACACTACCTGCCATCCCGGTGCTAAACCTATTAGTACTTACTCCTGCATTAATATTGGATATATAATCTAATTTGAATTTAGGTTGATAAACTTCGGTTTTATATTTCTCTTTCTCAATTTCCATGTAACTTTCCCGGTGACTAAGTTTCTCATCAACCATGTTTGGGTTTATAAGCTCGGCTGGGGGTAGTACAGCAGCCTGAAAATTCAGGGAATCAGACGATACTTCAAATTCGTTGAAATCAGCAGCATCAGCTCTGAAAATTGAATATTTCCCGCCATAATAATGCGAATAAGAGATTATATCCATATTACGGGTAACACTAATTGCAGGGGAATAATGGGTTACTCCGCTAATCCCGGTCATATACCTTGTCATCTGATATGTTTTTCCTGTTTCCGGATGAAAACGATAAAGGTTACGAAACCCGTCACGGTTTGAAAGAAAGTACACTGATTCACCATCAGAAGCGAATACCGGGTTAAGATTATCTGCACCATAAAAAACAGGAAGCACACGAACATTGCCTTTTTCCTCAAGATCAATAATTCCAATATTAAAAGCAGTATTTGAGATATCTGTCTCATCCGGTTCTCTGTCTGTAGCAAAAACAAGATATTTCCCATCTGGCGAGAAAGAGGGTTGGATATATGAATAACGGTCGTCCGTAATTTGTTCCACCCTGTTTTCAGTCATATAAAACCTGTAAAGATTATTGATCCCGTCAACCAGTCCTGCAATTACAATACTTTCCCCATCTGGCGACCATGACGGATTGTTAAAGGAAAGAATACCCGGAATATTGTATTCCTCCACAAGCTTCCCCTTCTTAATGTCTATAATTAAAAGCTTGTTTTTTCCTTTATCAAACGCACTAAATGCAAACTTCTTACTATCCGGCGACCAGGTACCTGCTGACTCAAGATAGTTTAATGCATCAATTTCATTTCGATGAATAGTACTTGATAATTTCTTAATTATTTTACCATTATCTGCATTAGCCAGAAACAGGTCAAGCGAAAGCACATCTCTTTCAGACAGAAAAACGACATATTGTCCGTCAGGACTGATGGACGGGGAAAGATTCATATTTCCGGCATTACCCGAGAAAAGAATTTTTTTCCCCGTGGGATTATCAATAGTATCTGTCATTATTCCGGTGTAATATCTCTCCATGGCTGATTTCCATATACCCGAGAAAGTTTCAGCCGTTAATCCGATCTTGCGTTTAATTGCTTCTTCATAGCCATATTTTGCTGTTTCCACGAACAGGGGTACGATAATGGTATCCCCCCATGTTTTTGCCACAAATGCCCAGAATGCCTGCCCGTATCGATATGGAAAATATTTCTGATTCCGGGTCATATCTTTAAGCGTGGGGAAATCATCATTCAGGATAGCATCCCTCATCCACATTGCTGTATGCTCATCAACACTGCCAATAGATAAATATTCTGCCATACCTTCAACCATCCAGAGAGGAAGATTCCGTAGTGAGCTCATATTTGTTGAATCTCCCCGTATAATCGAATTGTACTGAAAAGCATGAACAAGTTCATGCCCCAGAACATGATCAGTCTGTGAACTTGTTGGGGCTACAGGCATAATAACCCTGTTCTTCAGGGCTTCTGTAACCCCTCCGGTACCTACACCAACTTCCCCCATGATAGCTGTTGTCTGTTGAAAATCAGCATGATTCTCATAGATAATAATCGGGTTACGCTCTTTTATAGAATCGTGGAATACACGTTCATGTAGTTTATACCATTCTTCACATGCCCTGGCCAGTTGATCGAGCAGCGAGTCATTATCCAGATAATGGTATATTTCAAAATTGGGAGTTGTATAAACTTTAAACTCGAAATTCTTATACGAGGGTTTATTACGACCAAAATATTGCGCGTTAATATTTATAAATGATAGGAAAAATACCAAGACAAGTATCCATACCTTGAGCATAATACACTTTTTCGCGTTTCTATTTTTAGATATAACCCGGAACATTATACTTAGATATTTATTTTATTAGAAAAAATAAACTATACTAAATATAAGCAAACATTGTACCAGAATAATAGTATATACCTTTATTTCAACAATTTCTTTATCTCACCTATCACCTGTATCTGCAATTTTCTGTCTTCCAGATTTAGTGTTCCAAAAACCATGTTATTGTACCAGTAAATAAGTATCTCACCATTATATTTATCGCTAATATGTATTTCTCCTTCTTCAGGAATCTTTTCTGTTTTCCCTGCAAATTCAAAATATTGCTTCAGTAATTTCAGGCAATCTTCTTTGTTCTCCCTTACAATAATAAACAATTTAAAATTCTTGTTTTCTCTTAAGTAATCTGTGGTAAAGGCACTTCCTAAAAAATTGTGCCCAAGGAAATTCTCAGCAATGTATATTTCCGTCTCAGGTTTTTTCCCCTTATCGGGAAACATAGCTAAAGTTTCAGGAAAATGGTTTATACCGGCTATACTTTCAACCACAGAATTAGAAATGGACATCATAGCATTTTCAACCTCTTCGGATGTTTTATGAGTTCTGACTTTTATATAATATCTGTCAGCCAGAAAATGGATCAATGATTCTTCGCGATATCCCTGGATTCCAAGGTCAATGAAGCGGAAGCCTGGTGACCGCTCTGTACTATATATCCCAAATGCGTCAAGGGGAGTAGCATGTTTAAATACCTCAACTTTAAAGGAAACATCTCCTTTTATATATTCAGCTATATATAATTCTATAAAATCGTAACTCATGTAGGAGTCCGCGGCACCATTAATATAGTCCCAGAGAGTACCCGGATTATATACAGGGTATTCCTGTTTAATCTCCCAACCATCCAGTTCAGGAAACGTAAACGGATCTGTTTCCCGGGCAATTGTTCTTAACCCGGATAAACAAACCAATATTACAACTACCAATAGACTTATTCCAGATAAGACTAATTTGTGTTTCATATTAATACTTTTTTGTATTATACTGTGGAACTGCAAAAAACTATCCTCAAAATTAATTACGTTATTCTTGTTTGATATTTAACACCTATTTAAACCAGTACTGCGTTTTATTAAAACATATACATAATTATCTTATTCTAAAAATTCCAAATGACAAGTACCCCCGTACAGTCATCCCCTGTTAAATATTGCACGCCCTGTGTAATTGCGTTGTACCATTTCGCGGATTACACAGGGCAAGCAATTTCACAGGGTAAACTTCCCTACGGGGCAGGCAAATAACAACTTAACGAAGTGATCTCACGAACACCTTTAAAATTAATTATTTTGTGAGTAAATAAATATCAAATCTTAATGTTCAAAAAAACAAAAAAAGAAAGGCGTAAAAAAACATCAGCTAATTCTATTTTGAATTTTTATTTTTTAGTAATTGGAGTTTTTTTGAGATTTGTTTTTTGTTAATTGAGATTTACCAATATTGGTTTATATGTTATTTTTTTATTGAAACGTTATAGTAGTTTTATTCAAAACAGATGTTTTTACTGCATATCCCTTATTCTTACCTCAATATTTTCATTTTTCAACAGCGGGATAAGTTTTTCAGGTTCGGTTTTACCATAGTGATAGGGATAAAGTATTTTGGGTTTGAATAACCTGGCTGCCTTAGCTACCATCTCGGGTGTCATTGTATAGGGCAGGTTCATTGGAAGGAACGCGATATCAATATTTTCCAGGTTTTTCATTTCCGGAATATTCTCGGTATCACCGGCAACATAGACTTTTACATCACCGAAAGTAAATACATAACCATTACCAATCCCTTTCGGGTGAAATGGTTCACCGTTGGAACGTTTATTTTCCACATTATAAGCAGGAACAGCTTTTATCAGGAATCCCTCCCATTGCCATGTATCGCCATTCACAAGCACTTTCCCTTTACCGATCGTGTTAAAAGAATTCTGATTAAGGATTAATTTGGTATTTTCCTTCCATATCTCACCAATAGCTTTTTTATCAAGATGATCACCATGTTCGTGAGTTACACAGATAAGATCAGCATCCGGCATTATTTTATAATCCGCTTCACGCATAACAGGATCAATATGGATCACCTTATCGTTGATACGAAACATTAGTGTTCCATGACCTATAAATGTAATTTCCAGATCACCTTTCGCTGTTTTGATCACATCTCTTTCAAATTCTGTTTGAGCAACGCAAGAAAATGGCAGAACTATTAACATAAACAAGAGAGTAACAAATAAGTTAGTAAATAATTTTTTTTGCATAATAGCAGTTTTTAACACTAATTGAATAATAATATCTATACATATTGTAGTAATCCGGCAAGCAGGTATACCCAACAGGTGTTAGTTCACAAACTTTCAGTCAATCTTTCTCACTTTCTGATTTTCAGTCGCGGCATCCACCATTTTTGCCCAGCTTACCTTTTCACCACTGCTAACAGATTCATACTCGTAGCCATTATCTGTTTTAATTAACTTACATTCCCCAAGGTTATATCTCAGTGATTCTACTATATCACCTTCCTTAAGAATGTTACCGTCCAAATCAGCCATTCTTAGTTTACTACCGGATCTCCGGGAACCGTTTTTTCTAAACCATTTAAGCATAACACATAAATTTTATCCACTATAAAGTTATAAAAAAAGAAGTGACTAAAGTTATAAGTTACTAAATAAAAAAGTGACTAAAGTTATAAGTGACAAAATGAAGAAGTGACTAAAGTGGCTAAAGTGCTAAAATGCCTAAAGTTATAAAAAAAGAAGTGACTAAAGTTATAAGTGACTAAAGTGACTAAAATTGAAGAATTATCATTTACTCA
This sequence comes from Bacteroidota bacterium, assembly GCA_015222065.1. Classification (GTDB taxonomy): domain Bacteria; phylum Bacteroidota; class Bacteroidia; order Bacteroidales; family VadinHA17; genus JADFUQ01. The sequence continues at coordinate 2,752 of JADFUQ010000423.1, read as the reverse complement.
TTTCTTCACTTTAAGTTACTACATATTCAATTTGTCTTATTTTTTTTATTTGAATAGTATTAACCTTTTTAATTACCTTGCGAAGCTATGTTCTTTAATATATTTACGTTGAATATTGCTTGTAATAAAAAACATTAAAGCTATGATTAAAAGAAAAGGAAATTTAATGGTTTTACTTTTTATCTTATTTGGGGCTAACGTTTTTGCTTATACCGGGGAAGTAGTTACATCGTTTAAGAATCCCGGTAATTATGCTACAGGACTCACTTTTGATGGGAAATATCTATGGATGGCTGACAGGCAGGCAGATTTGTTGTTTCAAATAGATCCACAAAACGGAAAGATCATCCGTTCTATACCATCTCCGGGTTATTGGCCTACAGGCTTAGCCTGGGATGGTAAACATCTCTGGAATGCCGATATCAAAGGAGGAATTCCTCTTGCAGAAAATTACAATGGGAAGATTTACAAAATAGATCCGAAAAACGGGACAATTCTCCATACTGTAAATGCTCCAACCAACAGACCCAGAGGGTTAACATGGGATGGTGAATATCTTTGGTGTATTGATGAAAGCGTGGGAAAAATTATACAATTCGATCCCGACGATGGTACAACCATTCGCTCTATCAATGCCCCCTCAATAGATTCGAGAGGTTTGACTTATGACGGTAAGTATCTATGGGTTTCTGACAGAAGACGGGATGAGATTTATATGGTAGATCCTACGGATGGTTCGGTAATTATAATTGCTGATGCTCCGGGACAATTTACTCGTGGACTTGCATGGATTGGAAATAATTTATGGGCGACAGATTCGCAGGAGGATCTGCTTTTCAAGCTGAAAGTGAATGACGGAGAGAAATATATAAGAACCAATATGCGCGAAAAAAAAATTGATTACACCTATCAAATAACCAATTACGGTCCGGGCGAGGTAAAGAAAGCAGATATATATCTGGCTATACCATCTAACCGGTTAACACAGGAAATTACAGGGGAAATTAAATACAATCCGGATTATACAAATGTTGTTATAGATAAATGGAATCAATCAGCAGCTCATTATGAACTGAAGAATTTAAAAGCCGGTGAATCGAAAACTATACATATGATCACAACCACAAAATTATGGGATGTTAGATATTTTATATTCCCTGATCAGGTTGGCACCATTGAAGAAATTCCTAAGAAAATATCAACGTTATATCTGCAAAATAATGAAAAGTACCAGCTTAATCATCCAACTATTCAAGATGCTGTAAAAAAGGCTGTAGGAAATGAAGAAAACCCTTATTGGATAACCAGGAATATTTTTAACTATGTTATCAATAATATGTATTACAAAATGGAAGGTGGATGGAATACTGCTCCTGCTGTTTTAGCCCGTGGAAATGGCTCTTGCTCTGAATATTCGTTTGTTTTTATATCCATGTGCCGGGCTGCCGGTGTTCCTGCACGCTATGTAGGATCGGTTGTAATTCGTGGTGATGAGGCAAGTATGGATGATGTTTTCCACAGATGGGTAGAAATTTATCTCCCGGATTACGGATGGATCCCTGTCGATCCAAGTGGAGGAGACCAAAGTAAACCGAGAGATCAGGCACGATATATTGGAGGACTGGCTAACAGATTTCTTATAACAACCCAAAGCGGAGGCGATTCGGAAACCATGGGCTGGACATATAACTCAAACGAGTTTATTGTAACTGATCCAAAAACAAATGTAGTAGTCGAATATTTCGCAGACTGGGAACCAATTCAATGAGGAATATAACTTCATAAGTTAATTTAATAACAGCAATCATTCAGTACCTTAAAGAATGCTAATAAAAGAAATGAGTGAATGCGTAAATGAGTAAATGATTGAATGATAAGATTGTTACGTGTTTCGTGTTACGAGTCTTTGCCAACTGCCGACTGTGGACTGTGGACTGCCGACTGTAAATCAACGAATGATTTTGAAGTTCCGATACGTATATATTTAGCTCCTATAACCCCAATTTTTCTTTCAGCCTGGCGTATCCGCTCCGGCTGACAGGGATTGACTGGTTATTATTCATAATTACCTTATATGATTCTTTACCATACTGTTCTAACTTGTTTATTTTCTCTATTCTGACAATAAACGACCGGTGCACCCTGATAAATTGGTTATCAGGGAGGCTTTCTTCAAAAAATCTCATTGTTTGCTGCTTAAGGAATCTGCCTCCCTGAGTATAAACCATTACATAATCATCCTGTGCTTCAAAATAAATTACCTTATCAACAGGAATAACATTAATAGTGCTTCCGGATTTCACCACAATCCGGTCAATTGTCTCCCCCGTTCCCTTTTTAAATAAAACACTTTTCTTAACAGTATCGTCCTGTTTTTCACCGGCAACAATTCTGTTTATCGCCCGCTTCACTGCCTCTTCAAACCTGTTTTTTGAAAAAGGTTTAAGAAGGTAATCAATCGCGTTCATTTCAAAAGCTTTCAGTGCATACTGATCATAAGCTGTTGTAAAAATTATTTCAGGTTGATAATCAAGTAATTCAAGTAATTCAAAACCTGAAATTTTTGGCATTTGCACATCCAGAAAAATCAAATGTGGTTTTATCTTATTAATTCCTTTAGTACCGGTAAAGCCATCTGCATATTCTGCCTTTATTTCAATACTTTTAAAAGGTTTCAGGTAACTTCTAACAAGGTCACGGGCGGGTTTCTCATCTTCAACAATTACAGCATTGATTATCATAGCAATTTATT
>JADFUQ010000422.1 GCA_015222065.1 Bacteroidota bacterium | reverse complement strand
GAGATGTTACGACATTGTTCAGGGTTGAACATCAGATCGCTCATAACACCTTCCCATGCACGGTCGAAATTTATTCCTATAAGGTTACCTTCAGCATCAATCACCGGGCTGCCTGAATTTCCACCGGTGGTATGATTTGTAGCCAGGAAGCATATTGGTATCTTCCCATCCTGCGAATACCTTCCGTAATCCTTTTTTATATATAATTCTTTTAGCTTATCCGGGACATCATAATCATATATCTCCGGGTTATCTTTTTCAATAACTCCTTCCAGAGTAGTATAATATTTATAGAACACTGCATCACGTGGATTATAACCCAAAACTTTCCCATAAGATACACGCAACGAAAAATTGGCATCAGGATAGAATAATTTATCGGGCTCAAACTCCATCTGAGCTTTCATATAGACACGATGCAAACTATCCAATTCCTGATTTAGTTCTCCGTACTCAGATAATACTCCGCTATATGTCTCTCCTGCACTTTGAGCTAACCTGTAAACCGGATCCTTTTTTATCTTTTTCACATCTGAAGATTTAAACGAATTGAGAAAACTGAGTAATGTTTCCTCATCCATAAACAATGATTTGTTGCGAACCTTCTTTATCCATGTTTGATAATTTCCATCATACTTCTCCGTTATCTTTTTAAATTCTTCAGGGTGATATTCTCCGGGAACATTCTCTTCAAACATTGAAAGCATAGCTACAGCCAGTGCATCCCCCGTTGCCGGATCATAGTTTTTTAAAAAACCGGAAACACGTTTATGGAGCGATTCCAAAACCTCGTCGATCTCTTCCGGCGAAGCATCATTTCCAACCATTGAAACTAGTTTAGAAAACCCTGACGCAAGTGATATATTTTCCACCCCGATATAGAAAAAAGCTTCACGAAGATAACTCTGTACCAGTCTAACCGGGGCTATTTTACTATATACTTCCTCGTAACGTTCCAGTAGTTTCCCATATCTCCTGTTCCTCTCAGGATTTGCACCGGTCCATTCCATGAATCGTTTTTCATATTCCTGTTTCTTTATCACAGCATCAAGCTTATCTAATCCTTGTATCTCGCCTTTCCACCGCTTCCAGGAATTGCTAACCCCTGCTGCTTTTGCAGAGTATTGTATTCTGAGTTCAGGGCTCTTTTCCATAGCATTCTGCATTATTTCAAGCTTCTTTGTCCGGACATTGATCAATTCCGGATAGATATCACCGGTTAACATTTGCAAATGAAATGAAGGAACATATTCATAGGTACTTCCGGGGTAACCGAATACCATGGTAAAATCACCGGGCTTTGTTCCTTTAAGGGAAATTGGAAAAAACTTTTTGGGCTTGAAAGGTACATTATCCGGCGAGTATTCGGCCGGTTCATTATCTTTCCCTGCATAGATACGGAACAGTGAAAAATCGCCGGTATGCCGGGGCCACATCCAGTTGTCGGTATCCCCGCCGAATTTGCCTATTGCCGATGGAGGTGTGCCAACCAGTCTGACATCTTTATAGGTTTCATTCACAAACAGGAAATACTGATTCCCATAGTAAAAAGGTTTTACCTGTGCAGTGAAATGGGTTCCTTCAATTGCTTCCTTTTTAATCATTTCAATATTTTCCTGTTTAATATCAGACATATCTTCCTCACTCATTCCATCTTCAATTCCTTTCAGAACCTCTCCGGTTACATCCTTCATCCACTTAAGGAAAGTCACAGTTAGCCCGGGATTTTCCAGTTCTTCTTCCTGCGACATAGCCCAGAATCCGTTAGTCAGGTAGTCATGATCAACGGTTGAATGAGATTGTATTAACCAGTATCCACAGTGATGATTTGTAATTATCAGTCCCTGATCCGAGATCAGTTCGGCAGTACAACCACCTCCGAAGATCATTACAGCATCTTTCATGCTGGCCCGGTTAACACTGTAGATATCCTCTGCAGAGAGTTTAAAACCCTTCTCCTGCATTATCTCAATATTAAACTTTTCCATAAGAACAGGGATCCACATTCCCTCATCAGCCCTGACAATTGAGGATAAAAGGATTATGAATAAGACGATTAGCCGGACACTTTTTCTTATCATGATTTTATTGATTTAATGTAATATTATTAAATATGGTTCTTTAGGATAATTAGTAGATATCTTGGAACATTGGAATATTGGAACGTTTGAGCGAACCTGAGAGCGAAAACCTCATGAGCGGGTTGTGGGAAGGATTGTGGGAGCGAATAATGTTGGAATGTTGGTTTAAAGTTTGAGGTTTGAGGTTTGAGGTTTTTCTCTTTTTCGCCCAGTCGACTCTTTGGCTTTTCGACTTCTTTATTCTTTCTCTTTCCATTATTCCACTATTCCCGTATTCCATTATTCCAAAAAATTCAAAGTTTATTAAAATTTCTTCAGTTCCTTATATACTTTCTGAATTGGTAATCCCATTACGTTAAAATAGGAACCATTTATCTTTTCGATCCCGATATAGCCAATCCATTCCTGTATTCCGTATGCACCGGCCTTATCGAATGGTTTGAATTTCCTGAGATAATATTCAATTTCTTTATCTGATAATTTTGTAAAATAAACGTCGGTTGTAGCGATAAACGCGGTTTCTTTTTCTGCTGACCTCAGGCAAACTCCTGTGATTACTGTATGCTTATTGTCAGAAAGACAATAAAGCATTTGATATGCTTCATCATAATTGTCCGGTTTGTTCATAACCCTGTTATTGCACCATACAATTGTATCTGCAGTTATCAGGATACAGTTTTTATCTAACAGTTTTTTATATTTATCAGCTTTTTTCTTAGCCAGAAAAACCGGTATCTCCTCTATTGGCAATTCTTCAGGATATAACTCATCATCCTGATAATTATCAACTACTTCAAATTCAATTCCCAACTCTTTAAGCAGATAATGCCTTCTCGGGGATTTTGAAGCCAGTAAAATTCTTTTTCCTTTCAAATTTTCAAGGATCATAAAAAAGTTCAGAATTTTATTTGAATAATATAACCTGCGAGAACTGAATATAAAATACCGGAAAGCATAATCCCTTTAGTAAGGAGACTACACAAATGATAATCTTTTTTTGCTTGTGACATCGTTAACCTGAAAATCAGATAGAGTGTGGGAAGAACCAGTGCTATGCTTAAATAGATAAGGGTACTGACATCAGGGATGAACAAAAAATATACCCACAGCAATCCGGAAAGGAAAATTACAAGCAATACAACAACAATTGCTTTGGTGATTCCTAATCCCAGCTTTACCGGCAGGGTTTTACGGCCATACTCCCGGTCACCTTCAAAGTCCTCCATGTCTTTAATAAGTTCCCGGATTAGTGTAAGCCAGAATGCAAAAATTGCAAAACCACCAACCCAACCTAAAAGAATGTTGAAATTTGCATGGTAATCAACCATTACCTTACTATACTCTGCATTAAGGCAGGGAACTTCAAATAAGACTACCATAAATGGCACTAATCCTGTAAGAAAAGAAACGATAATATTTCCTATAAGAAATTGTCTCTTATAACTTGTTGAATAAAACCATAAAAGTCCGGGGATAAGGACAAAAATTACAGCAAGGATGGGCAGATGAATTGAAAAAGATATAAAAATCCCCAGAGCTACTCCAATGAAATTCATAACGATATGAATAAGCATTGCAGCTCTCCGTGAAATTTTCCTGCCTACAATTACATTATCAGGGCGATTATATACATCTGTCTTAATATCAAAATAGTCGTTAATAACATACCCGGCACCGGTAATCAACATAGTAGAAAGAACAAGCAAAGCAAAATAGAACTCATTGAATTGCAGCCCAAAATCCTTGAAATGGATCACTTCCTCATTTGATACCACTGACAACTTATTAAGCAAAGGATAAATAATGCTCCACCGCATAAGGTATTGGGTTACAGCAATTATCAATAGATTTTGTACTCTGATAAGTTTGAAAAAAGCTTTCATATTCAATTATGTCAAAATTCATGGTTCATTAATGCCCACGGGGATCCGGAATTACAAAGTTGAATTACACCTTTTCCACCCAGTGTTTATTAAGACGTAGAACTTGTTCAATCACATCGCGGACACATCCGTTACCCCCTGTAAAATTTGAGACATATTTTGATATTTGTTTCACCTCAACAACTGCATCATCGGGGCATGTTGGAAAGCCAACCATTTTCATAACTTCCAGATCCGGCAGATCATCGCCCATGTATAAAACATCTGATGCTTCAATCCGGTGTTTTTTCAAAAAACCAATAATATCTGATTTTTTATTTATTGAACCCGGGTAAATATCATATACTCCAAGTTTCTTGTATCTTTTAAGAACATTCGTCATTTCTCCTCCGGTTATTATTCCGACAGGATATTTTTTATTTACAGCCCTTTGCATTGCATAACCATCTCTTATACTTGAAGTACGAATAAGGTTCCCATCTGTGTCAAGTAACATTGTTTGCTCTGACAACACTCCGTCAACGTCAAAAACAAACGCTTTTACTCTCCTGAGTTGTTCCTTAAAATTACTCATATTCACTTTTTGGGTTCTTCAGGATAATACATAGATATTTTGGAATATTGGAATATTGGAAT
>JADFUQ010000421.1 GCA_015222065.1 Bacteroidota bacterium | reverse complement strand
GCCACAGGTTCTTTTTTACACGGAAAAAGGAAGAGACAGCAGTTACCAGGAGAAGATCAGGGAGGGTTTTGATAATGTACAGAAAAATAAAAAGGCTGAACATAACCGGCTCGAAAAAAGAACCGGCAAGTGTCCATAAGAACAGAAAATTGATTAGAAGCACCACCATACCGGTAATTATTGTATCAGTATCTTTATATCCCCTGCTTTTTGATGCCCAACGGATTCGTTGCTGAAGGAATGATCTGAAATCAGGCTGTCCGCCGGTGGTAACAACTGCGTCATTAGATTTTACATAATGAAGTTCACCGGGCCATAATTGCTTTATCCGGTGCATTAAGAAAATATCATCGCCGGAAGTGTATTGTGTTTGCATAATATCCTTTTGCTGCTCAATTGTTTCCCTGTCAAAAGCCAGGTTTGCACCATTGCACATTATTGGATGTCCTGCCCCGAATGCCCCGGCAGTAGAGGCTGTAAGACTGAGAAATTCTATCTGTTGTAAACGCTGAAAGAAATTGTTGTTGCTTTCCAAAAGCACTGGTCCTGCCATTAATTTAGGGTGATGTTTTTCGTAAAAACCGGCAAACACAGATATCCAGCGGGAAGAATGATGGCAATCAGCATCAGTGGTAATGATAAGATCTCCAGTGGCTCTTTCAAACCCGGTTTGAAGAGCCATTTTTTTTCCTGTTCCGCTGTTCCCTGTAAGATGGAAATTCTTCATACCGGTAATATGCTCGCTTATTAGCTTATAGCTCCGGTCATCAGAATGATCATCAATAAAAATTACCTCCAAAAGCCGGCCGGGATAATCCTGATCACGGATACTTTTGATTAATCCAGGAATATTTTGCTCTTCGTTCCGTACCGGAATTATCAGGGATACAGGAGTTGTAAATTTCTCATTTTTAAAAGTAAAATCCTTTAGCTTCCTCCATCCTGTATAAAAATAGAGAATCATCAGTATGTAAGCCAGTCCGGATAATATTACTATTAGTGTAAGAACAGGCATTGTTTCAAGTAAAAAGATAAAAGTAAAAAGATAAAATTAAGGATTCTTTTAGGAATTCATGTTGTTCTTAGGAGATTGCTTCGTCGTTTCACTCCTCGCAAAATCCTTTTTTGTTTTAAAGAATATGTTTCGCTAACCAGAGACCAGTAACCTGGTTTCTCTCTATTTCATCCATTCGAAAAGCAGGTAATGGTTGCAATCCATTCCCAGTGTTTCGTAAACTTTCCTGGCATAAGTATTGGTTTTATCAACGTAAAGTCTTAGTCCCCGGATATTTTTATCCTTTTGTGCAATGTTTTTCAGGTGGAGATACATAGTTTTAAAAACACCCTTTTTTCTGAATTCCGGTAAAACATAAACCGACTGTATCCAGTAAATATTACCGTTACGCCAGTCGCTCCACTCAAATGTAATCATCAGGGAGGCAATTATTTTATCTCCTGATTCAGCAACAAAATAGATCCCTTTACCGGGATCGTTAAATACAGCATTCACCCCATTTATAACGGTATCCCTGTTCAGATCAATCTGCTCGGTCTCCTTTGCCATTCTTATCTGGAAATCAACAATGGTCTTCTCATCGTTCTGTTTTCCTTTTCTTACAGTTATCATTTTTGGAATATTGGAATAATAAAACCTATGGGTTGGTTATTTAAATATAATCTCAAATTTAGTAATTAACTTAAGTTGCTCGTTGCTGGTTACTTGTTACTGGTTTCTTT
>JADFUQ010000420.1 GCA_015222065.1 Bacteroidota bacterium | reverse complement strand
TTTGTTACTCGCTCCCACAAAAACCCATGGCGCAAACCCGCTCGTGAACTTCCATGTGGAAAAATCCGGATACTGTTGCGCAACAATTAAATAATCATTTTTGTTTGTGCATTAATGATACATGGAAGTTTCATAGCTATTAGCTTAAATTAATTAAAAATTATTAATAAATGAACAGTTATTGGCTGTACGCCAGAGACTCAAACTTGTGTGTTTGATTTTAGTATTACAAAATATAGTTGCAGGCTTATCTCCATAATATTCAATAACGAAAGTAGTGAAACCGGAGATACTATATTCTTATGTAATGAAGATGGGTTAATAAAAGAAAAGGTTGCTTTATTTGTAGCTGTTATTTTACATTGTGTTTTTTATTAAGGACTGAATATTCTGCGATTTTGTTGAGTTTATAAGAGCCTATTACATGTAATAGTTAATATAATTACAATCTTTTATCAGGTAAAATATTTAATAAACCTTAACAAAAAAAACCTGCGAGTTCGGAGGTTTAGGGATAACATCAGTTCATATCCTGATTGCACCTATCCGCCAGGCGGATTACAGTAAAAACTGAATCGATTTAATTCATCCGATTGCAAACCGGATCTACATATTTCAGGTTCGTGCATCGACTCTGAGTATTCTTACTACCATCCATTTTATTCAATATGTTTAGAAACATGACATTAATCATATTTAAACATTTTATTTTTTTTACGAACAATTTTTTTTTTGTTATTTTGTTACGGCGATTGAAAATTGAAACAACAAAAAGTTATAACCCTATTTTTATAACTTATCTTTATGGCTATTCATTATAACTATAAATGAGAATAAATATTTCAAGAAAAACAATCAAAGATCCTTTTGTTCAAAAGGTACAGGAATTAAGCGGGCAAAATCTTCTGGTTTGTTATCAATGCGGGAAATGTTCAGCAGGTTGTCCTGCTGTCTCTCAAATGGATATTCTCCCAAATCAAATCATTCGTTTTGCTCAGCTTGGTTTAAAAGAGGAATTGCTTCAATCAAAATCAATATGGATCTGTGCGTCTTGTATGACCTGTAATGCACGATGTCCTAAAGGAATTAATATTGCTGAGGTATTTGAAGCAATCAGGCAGATCTTATTACGTGAGAGACAAGACCACGTACAAATTGAAAAATTAACCGATGAAGAAAAGGAAGAAGTTCCTCCAATTGCATTGATAAGCAGCTTCAGAAAATTCACATCATAATAATAATGTGAAGAAATATATTTAATATTTTGTAACTAATCAATACGTTGGATAAAAGTAAAATAAAATGTTAAAAGTTATATGTTAATTGTTATAAGTTCAATTTAAAAGATAATGTAAAAACTGAATAATAATATTTTTTAAGTACAAAAATTATTTAATGAAGATAACGTATTATCCGGGATGTACATTAAAGACAAATGCCAGAAATTTTGAAGATTCGGCGTTATACGCTTTGGAGCAACTTGACATTGATGTCGAAGAATTACCACGCTGGAATTGTTGCGGTACTGTTTTCTCACTGGCTACCGATGATCTGATCCATCATATGGCTCCGATCCGGAATCTTATCCGGGTCAAAGAAAGCGGTTCGGACAGTGTAATGACACTTTGTGCAATGTGTTATAATACTTTAAAAAGGGCGAATGAGCGGATGAAAGCTGATCCGGAAAGCCTGGAAAAGATCAACCAGGTCATGTATAAGGAAGAAATTAATTATGGAGGGGATGTTGAGGTATATCATCTGCTGGAATTAATGAGGGATAAAATTCAGTTTAACAATTTGGCACAGAAAGTTACTAAACCTTTGAAAAATTTAAAGGTTGCCTGTTATTATGGTTGCATGTTAGTACGTCCAAGAGAAATTGGTTTTGATGATGTGGAAAATCCGACTGTATTGGAGAATTTAGTTAATGCGTTGGGTGGGGATCCTGTTGATTTCCCATATAAAACAGAGTGCTGTGGAGCATACCAGACTGTTGACAAGCCGGATATTATTGCCGAAAGGACAAATCAGATCATAAGTTCGGCTAAGAACAGAGGAGCTGAAGTCATGGTAGTCAGCTGCCCTTTATGTGCTTTTAATCTGGATCACCGCCAAAAACAAACTGTACAGATATACCAGGATTTTAAAGGCCTTCCAATTCTCTACTTTACCCAATTATTAGCAATCGCTTTAAATTGCCCGGAAGATGTCCTGAGGCTTGATCTTCATTATAATGATCCAAAACCAATCTTACAAGAAAAAGGGTTAATTTGAGAAAATATGGCATACTTTGATAATATAGAACCAAAACGAGGCATTATTCACATAATTAAAGACAGATGCAAGGGATGTGGATTTTGTGTAGAATATTGCCCAAAAGACGTTTTAGAATTGTCTGATGAGTTTAATATTAAAGGATATCATCCTCCTTTCATAAAAAATGAGGATGATTGTGTTTATTGTCAATTATGCGAAACAATCTGTCCTGAATTTGCAATTTTTGTAACCTTAAAAGAAGAGGAGAAAAAAGTTGAAAAAAGTGAAAACAGACCCTAAAGGGGTCTTAACAGGATCTCATTATATGGATGGTGATTTTGCTATTGCAGAAGGTGGATTAGCAGCAGGGTGCCGTTTTTTTGGTGGTTACCCGATCACACCATCAACAGAAACAGCAGAACGATTTTCTGAAAGAATCCCCAAGGTTGGAGGAATTTTTATACAGATGGAAGACGAGTTAGGTGCAATGGCATCTTTAATAGGAGCAGTATGGGGAGGTAGAAAAGCAATGACGGTTACATCTGGTCCCGGATTTTCGTTAATAATGGAAAATTTAGGACTGGCTGCTATGATGGAAATCCCGGTTGTAGTGGCAAACGTACAAAGAGGTGGTCCTTCTACCGGACTGCCAACTTTGCCTGGTCAGCAGGATATGATGCAAGCCAGATGGGGGTCACATGGTGATTATGAAATTATTGCTCTTTCCCCGGATTCTCCACAGGAATGTTTTGACCTTACTATTGAAGCCTTTAACTTATCTGAAATCTACCGGGTTCCTACTTTGCTCATGACTGACGAATGTATTGGTCATATGCACGAAAAAGTAATTATCCCGCCTGCTGAAGAAATTGAAGTAGTGGAAAGAAAATGGTACAAAGGTCCAAAAGATAAATATATGCCATATAAACCTGACAAAGATGGCATCCCTTTTATGGTAAAAGCAGGTGACGGATATCGATTCCACACAACTGGTCTGACTCATGATTATAGAGGATATCCGGAAATCAATGCTGAGTGGCAGGATCAAAATGTCCGTCATTTGGTCGATAAGATAAATAATAATGCTGACAAAATAATTAAGATCGAAGAAGATAAAACAGATAATGCGGAAGTTGTTGTTATTTCCTATGGTATTACCTCAAGAGTTGCAATTAAAGCCGTACAGGAAGCAAGAAGAAACGGTGTTAAGGTGGGGAATATAAGATTAATTACTGTCTGGCCATTCCCTGAAAAAAGAATAAGAGAACTTGCTGACAAAATAAAAGCTTTTGTTGTTCCTGAGATAAATTATGGGCAAATAGTTTTGGAAGTTGAGAGATGTGCTGCCGGCAAAGCACCAGTAATCAAGGTATCGCATCTTGGTGGTGGAGTTCACAATCCGGATGATATTTTAAGACTTATAATGGAGGCTGCAAAATGAGAGATGAAAAACAAATCGAAGGAGCAAAAAATCCGATGGAAGATTTTCTGCGAATGGACCGGATTCCTCATATCTGGTGTCCCGGATGTGGGATTGGTACTGTTGTGACATCTTTTGCTGAAGCAATTCAGAAATCAAACATCAACCTGGATAAATTAGTTGTTGTTTCAGGGATAGGATGTACAGGAAGAGTTGCCGGATATATTAAACTGGATTCTTTCCATACTACTCATGGAAGAGCCGTTCCTTTTGCAACAGGTCTGAAAATTGCAAACCCGGAATTAACGGTTGTTGTGTTCAGCGGAGATGGTGATATTTGTGGGATCGGTGGGAACCATTTGATCCATGCAGCCAGAAGAAATATAGATATTACAGTTATTTGTGTAAATAATTTTAACTATGCAATGACGGGTGGCCAGGTTGCTCCAACAACTCCTGAGGGAGCTAATGTCTCTACTGCTCCTTATGGAAATTATGAATATCCTTTTAACCTTCCATATCTTGTTGAAGCTTCCGGGGCATGTTATGTGGCAAGATGGACCGCACTCCACCTGAGACGAGTAACAAAGTCAATCCAGGAAGCAATTAAAAAAAGAGGCTTCTCTTTTATTGAAGTAATTACTCCATGTGTTACTTTATATGCCCGCAGGAACAGATTAGGTGAGGGTTTAGACCTTCTGAAATACTATTATGATAATTCTGATATCCAGCATGGCGCAAATACTAAAGATCTTGATATTAAATACCAGGGAAAACTTATTGTTGGAAAATTTGTTGATATAGAAAAACCTACTTTCCTGGATAGTATGAATAAACATTTCACAAAAGTACTCAGCGATAAATACGAACCCTATGTAAAGGAGGTAAAAAATGGCTGAAATTAGATTTTCAGGTTTCGGTGGACAGGGAATCATACGCTTAGGATTAATTACCGGTAAAGCTATTTCCCTGTATGATAACAAAAATGCCACTATGACTCAAAGTTTTGGACCTGAAGCACGGGGAAGTGCATGCAGTTCCCAGTTAGTTGTATCAGAAGACAGGGTCCTTTACCCATATATCACCAAACCTGATATAATAATTGCTATGTCTCAGGAAGCTTATGATAAATATGAACCGAATTTACAGGATGACGGAATCCTGATTATTGATAATGATCTTGTAAAATCCAGACCAGCACGTGCAAAAATTAAGATGTATTTCATTCAGGCTACAAGAATAGCAGAAGAGTTAGGAAACCGCATTATTGGAAATTTAGTAATGTTGGGATTTTTTACGGCTGTAACGAAAATCGTATCACCTGATGCTATGAAAAAAGCTTTGCCGGGTTTAGTACCAGATAGATTTCTCGAACTAAATATTAAGGGATTCGACAGAGGCTATGAATATGGACTCAAAGTATTAAAAAAGAAGAAATAAAATAAAAATCAAACAAAATACAAAAAAATGAGAAAACGGATCGGTTTTTTCATTTGCCATTGCGGCATCAATATTGCCGGTACTGTGGATGTTAAGAAAGTATCAGAAGGGCTTTCTAAATATCCAGGGGTTGTCCATTCTGAAGATTATATTTATATGTGTTCAGATCCGGGACAATCCAGGATGGTAGAGGCTATTAAAGAAAAGAAACTGGATAAAGTAGTTATTGCCTGCTGTTCTCCTACATTACACGAAACAACATTCAGGAATGCTGCAAAAGTTGCAGGTATCAACTCTTTTCAGTGTGAGATTGCCAATGTCCGTGAACAATGCAGTTGGGTTCATAAAGATATGAAAAAAGCAACTGCAAAAGCTATCAAAATCAGTAAGGCTGCTATTGAAAGAGCACGTTTAAATGAATCCCTGGAACCTATTAGTGTTCCGGTAACCCGTAGAGCTTTGGTTATTGGTGGCGGAATTTCAGGTATTCAGTCTGCATTGGATCTGGCAAACAGCGGTTATGAGGTGATATTAGTTGAAAGATCTCCTTCAATAGGTGGGCACATGATCCAGCTTTCGGAAACTTTTCCTACCCTTGACTGTTCCCAATGTATTATGACTCCAAAAATGGTGGAAGTTTCCAAGCATCCCAAAATAAAACTGCTAACTTATAGCGAGATTCAGGAAGTTGCAGGTTATATCGGAAATTTTAAGGTAAAAATACTTAAAAAGCCCACATATGTAGATCCGGATAAATGTACACTCTGTGATGAATGCACAAAGGTATGCCCTGTTGCTGTGCCAAACGAATTCGAGCTGGGTTTAACCAGACGCAGGGCAATTTACATCCCTTTTCCTCAGGCAATTCCGGCAACTTATACGCTTGATATAAATAATTGCCCTGGCTTGTTTCCTATTGCCTGTGGTAAATGTGCTGATGTATGTGAACCTGGAGCAATCGATTTTGATATGAAACCCGAAATTCTGGAAGAAGAAGTTGGATCTATCATTGTATCTACAGGTTATGATCTTTATGGTAAAGAGGAAATGGCAGAGTACGGGTATGGAAAATATGAGGATGTTCTTGACGGATTGCAATTTGAAAGATTACTCTCTGCATCTGGTCCTACTATGGGAAAAATCCTCAGACCATCGGATCATAAAGAACCAAAAGAAGTTGTATTTATCCAATGTGTAGGATCACGTGATCCTGAACTTCACTGTGCATATTGCTCAAAAATATGTTGTATGTATACAGCGAAACATGCTATGTTGTATAAACATCATGTACATGACGGTCAGCCTTATGTTTTTTATATTGATATCCGGTCTGGAGGAAAAGATTACGAAGAATTTGTGCAGAGAGCAATTGAAGAAGATGGAGTAATTTATTTAAGAGGTAAAGTATCAAAAATATTCCAGGAAGGAGATAAAATTAAAGTTTGGGGAGTTGATACACTTTCCGGGAAAGTTATAGAAATTGATGCAGATATGGTTGTACTGGCAATGGCTATGCGTCCATCGGAAGGAGCATCAGAACTGGCAAAAAAATTAAAAATTGCTTTAGACAAAGATGGATTTTTAGCAGAAGCCCATCCAAAACTCAGACCGGTTGAAAGCTTAACCTCAGGTATGTTTCTTGCTGGTGCAGCCCAGGCTCCTAAAGATATACCTGAAGCAGTTGCTCAGGCAAGCGGGGCTGCCGTTAAAGCAGTAAACATATTATCCCAGGATAGACTATATCACTCTCCTACTATTGCGACAGTAAATTTAACACTATGTACAGGTTGCGGGATGTGTGTTGACGTCTGTGCTTATGAAGCAATAAAATTGGAAGAAGGGAAAGCCGTAGTGAATGAAGTACTTTGCGAAGGCTGCGGAACCTGTTCGGCTACCTGTTTAAGAGCAGCAATAAAAGTAAAAAATATTACCCCGCTGCAAGTACATGAAATGATAAAAGTAGCTCTCGGAGGATAATATATGGAAGAAAAATTTGAACCCAAAATTATAGCTTTTCTCTGTAAATGGTGTTCTTCTGCCGGGAGCGATCTTGCCGGAGTTTCACGCATGAAATATCCTCCTAATGTAGTGCCGATCACTGTTATGTGTTCGGGTAGTATTTCACCAAATTATATCTTATCTGCATTTAAAGATGGAGCAGATGGCGTACTTGTTTCCGGCTGTCATCCGGGAGACTGTCATTATATAAAAGGTAATTATTATGCCCGTCGCAGGATTACACTGGTTAAAGAATTGCTGGAATTTATTGGGATCGAACCTGAAAGATTCCAAATGTCATGGGTCTCTGCGGCAGAAGGAGCTAAATATACAGAAATTATTAAAGATTTTGTTAAAGAATTAGAGCCTCTTGGACCTCAAAATAAATTAAGGAGTAATCTGTAATGGTAAAACTTGATGATATAAAAAAGGAATGTAAATCCATCCTGGAAGAGGGGAAAGTCAAGTATATTGTTGGGTATAAAAGAAATAATAATTATTACATGTCCATTCCTGCTTTTATTGAGAAAATTGAAGAAACCGATCAGTTAATATGGGATCCCACTTGTGTTTATAATCTTGTCCGCTTCTTAAGAGATGAGAAATTAAGAAAAGAGAGACAAAAAACCCCGGATACCAGGCCAATAGGCGTGATTGTAAAAGGATGCGATAGTCGTGCAATAAATGTACTGCTTCAGGAAAAATTTATAAAACGGGAAAATGTTTATATAATAGGTGTTGCCTGTGAAAAATCCGGTGTAATTGAAAAAAAGAAGCTAAGAAAGAAATTTAATGAAAAAAATATAAAACAAATCGAATTTGGCAAAGACAACAATTTTATAATTACTACAGAAAAAGGAAAAACAACTATTTCAGCAGAAGAAATCCTTGCTGAAAGATGTATCGAATGTAACAATAATACACCTGTCATTTATGATGTATTATTAGGTGAAAAAGTTGAACGGTCTTTATCTGAACATTTCAGATCATTAGAAAAGTTTGAATCAATTTCAACAGAAGAGAAGTGGAATTTCTGGAAGAAAGAACTTGATAAGTGCATACGTTGTTATGCCTGCCGGTCAGTATGTCCCATGTGTTACTGTGATGAGTGCATAGCTGATTCAATTAGCCTGGCAGTTAAACCGGACACTACCGCTGAGGAAAAAGCCCAAAAAATCAGGTGGGTTGAAAAATCGCCCGTTTCTTCCGAGAATTTTAGTTACCATTTGATCCGGGCATTGCATCTGGCAGGGCGCTGTATCGATTGCGGTGAATGTGAAAGAGTTTGTCCTGTAGATATTCCATTACGCTATTTAAATAAGAAAATGGAAAAAGAAGCCAGTGAACAGTTTGGCTATACTGCAGGTTTAGACCCGGAAAAACCTGCATTGGTATCAGACTTTAAGGATGATGATCCACAAGATTTTATCATATAAGGTTATGCAAATGATATTATCAAAAATGAATTTCAGTTCCTGGTTAAAAAAACTTAACTCATACAGGATTTTTGCACCGGTTAAATCCGGTGAGGTTTGGAGTTATGAATTGGTAGAAAAACCGGAAAACATTATCCTTGATTATCCTAACACAATAATACCTCCTAAAAAAGTTCTGTTTCCTCAAAGGGAAGTGCTATTAGAATTCGAATCTTCAAGCGAACAGGAAATAAAACTAAAAGAGGTTATCCCTGAAGAAACACCTTCGGTGATTTTTGGAATAAGATCATGCGATGCCAGTGGATTGGCAAAACTCGAGAAAATCTTTAAAGGCGGTTTTGAGGATTTATATTTTTCAAAAAGGAAGAATCAAACCATATTAGTTGGCCTTGCCTGTAATATTCCCCCGTCTCCTGATTGCTTTTGCACTTCGGTAGGTGGCTCTCCTTATTCCAAAGATGGACTTGATATACTGATGACTGATATGGGGGATGAATATTATGTTGAATCTGTTACTGAAGAAGGGGAAAAATTAATAGAATCCGCGATCGGTCTCTTCAATGATCCTGAAGAAAACGTTAAGAAAGAATTAGAAAAAATTCACCTGGAATCAGAGAAAAAAATTAAACGTTATATTAAAGATATTGATAAAATATCGTCCAAATTACCAGAAATATTTGAAACCGAATTCTGGGATAAAGAATCATTAAGTTGTATTCTCTGTGGAATATGTACTTATTCCTGTCCTGTATGCCACTGTTTTGATATTAACGATGAAGTTATTTGTACATTTCCTCTTAAAGGAAAAAGGGTCAGGACCTGGGATAATTGCCAGTTCCCTGATTTCACAATGCACTCTTCCGGACATAATCCCCGGCCGGATAAAGCTTCCAGGTTAAGACAAAGAATTATGCATAAATTCAACTATTTCAATGAAAATTGCATGGAGCTTCTTTGTACAGGTTGTGGAAGATGTATATCGAAATGCCCGGTAGGAATTGATATTGTTGAAGTTCTTGAAAAGGTGCGTGTTTATGAAAAATGAATATATACCCAAATTGGCAAGGATCGTTTCTATCAAGGAAGAAGTTGATGGTCAAAGAGCGATCAAAACCTTTCGGACACAGTTCGTTAACAAGGAAGATTTTTCTTTTAAATGTGGGCAAAGTGCTATGCTTTCTGTGCTTGGGAAAGGCGAATCTATGATTTCTGTTTCTTCATCTCCCCTGATAAATGATTATCTTCAATTCAGTATTCTGAAATCAGGAAGAGTAACTACTGCTTTGCATGAAATGGAACCTGGTGATGTTATTGGAATCCGGGGACCTTATGGAAATGGCTTTCCGATTGAAGATTGGAAAGGAAAGAATCTTATTTTTATTGGTGGAGGAATCGGACTGGCTCCACTCTGGTCAATTGTACAAACAGCTATAACAAAAAAAGAAGAATATAAAGATCTTCTGCTCATATATGGCTCCAGAACTTCAAAGGATCTGGTATATAAGGAAGAACTGGAAGAGCTAAAGAAAAAAATGACTATCCATCTCTCAGTAGATAATAAGGAACCGGATTGGAAAGAATTTGTCGGATTTGTTCCTAATAATGTAATGGATAAGAAACCTTTGCCGGAAAATGCAATAGCTGTCACCTGTGGTCCTCCTGTTATGATAAAATTTGTTATTAAAGCCTTGAATGATCTTGGGTTCAAGGACGACCAGATTTATACAACTGTTGAAAATAAAATGAAATGTGGTATAGGTAAGTGCGGGAGATGCAATATCGGATCGCATTATATTTGTAAAAACGGTCCTGTATATTCATGGGCTGTTCTGAAAACTTTACCACAAGAATATTAATATAGAAAAAAAATTATAAATATATTGTAAAGCATGAAAGAAAATAAGAGTATAATGGATAGAATTGCTGATGCAGCCAAGTCAGTAACTACAGGTGTTGATGCAAAAGATATTGAATATTGGGTTACTATCTACATAATGGGAAGGGAATATAAAGTTCCTGCTGACCTTACTATATTGACTGCTATGGAATATGCAGGATACAAATTTGTAAGAGGGGTGGGATGCAGACAAGGTTTTTGCGGTGCTTGT
>JADFUQ010000054.1 GCA_015222065.1 Bacteroidota bacterium | reverse complement strand
TCTGCCAGGTTCGTTCAACATCAGACTCTGCCAGGTCCTTCGGACGCTGGCAGGTCTTCCATTAAAACATAAACACCCGTTTCCTCTTCATCTTTAAAATGATTTAGTTGGATTTTCCTTTTTTTGAATTTTCGGAGTGGACTCAAATTTAGTATATCAAAACAGGGTTAGTATAAATAACTGTCCCTATTTTGTCCCTCGTTTTGTACAAAGTATTTTTTACTTGTTTATTATCAAATACATATGGAATTACTTTACTTTTTGTATTGGGGAAAGTAAATCACATAATACCCCCGCCCGGCGGTTCAAAAAGTTACATACATTTTTGTAACTTGGTGAATATTAAATAGTCGCCAGACCACTTTAAGCAATCTGGCGACTTTAAATTCTTTAAGATAGTTTTTTATTTCCTAATCTTAAAAAGCTTATCCAGTTTTTCCATTTTCTCCACAATTCCTCCATACTCCAGTTCATTGTATGGAAGCATTGCGGTCCCGGAAAATCCCTGTTCTCGTATTTCGACAGCTTTTCTAGACACTTTAGTCCTGATGTAATCCCAGAATGGGTGATCAAAGACATCTGCTGATTCGGTAAACTTACGTTCATGTACACAAAAAGCATGGCAAGTGACAATTGGTGGACCATCAAAATAGGAAATTGGAGAGTTGATTTTAACAGGCATTAGCGGTCCAATATGGCTTCCTCTCATAAATCCGGCAACGTAATGCCCAATACTATAAGGAGAAAGGACCTCGCCTGTAGCCGGAAAATTTCCCTGTACTCTCACTATGCATACCGGATCATCTTTACCTGTATACTTCCCGGCAATATTATGAAGACGTGTTGTGCTAACTGCAGCAGCTATTTCCCCGGAACTGCGTGAATAGATACTTTCAATTACAAACCTCTCGTTGTCACGTAATAAAGTAGCAATATCATACAGGTTTTCCGGGGCTAATAGTTCAATTATTCTGTCACCTTCAGTATAGGCAACATCCATGATATTAAACTTGAAACCTTCACCACAAGCCGGACTTAACATTAGACCAGGATTAAACATGGGATCGGTAAATGTCAGATAAAGAGGCAAATTATATGCCCCGGGATCAGTTTTGTCTGCAGCAAAACATAAAAAAGGCTCACTAGGTCTTTCTTCAATCTCCATTTCAGCAACAGCTGGTCCCATACCCCTAATATTTCCTGAGAAAGCATCCTTCAGAAGATCCTGTCCTGCTCCATAGAGTCCTTGCTTTTTAGCTACATTTGTTCCCTCAATAAATGCATCCCAGGCTAACTTGTGGATATCCGAACTCCCTGTCCCTTTTTGATGCGAAAGGAGAATTGCTATATCATCACCGGTGTGGCTGACGTAAAAATCATCAAAAAGGTTTTTACCTTTTCGGGGAATAAATTCCCGAATACTTTCGAGTAACTGATAGCTAGGCTTAATGTGACCTCCGATACTTCCAATATCGGCTTTAATAATACTTAATGTAGTCTTCATTTTTTTAATGCCTTTTAATTTGTTTATTTTTAAAAATTAGTGATAGTTACAATTTTGTAGTTATATTTCCAAAAATATTTCAATTTATTTTATGAATAATATAATTAAGGGTTTTATGTAAATTGATTCTGCAGATAGTATGGGAACGTTGTGATCTCATATTTTACTAAAGTTTAAAGTCTTATTCATATCTCAGAGCCTGGGCCGGATTGATCCTGGCGGTATCCGTTTATCGGAACATTACTCAGATTGAGTATATTACGATTACTTGTTTGCCAACTCTGGAGTTTTAAGTAATTGGTGGAGTGCTACAGAGTGCATCGGCATTGAGAATAGACTTGTATGGTCTCGGAGCCCACAATTCTCTGACGGTGAAGTGATCTGAGGTCGTTGGTCCAAGGTGCTCGCAATATCTGTTCGGTGTATAAAAAGTAAAAAATAGCCAGAAAAGAAATCACATTAAAATATACCCGCCTTGCGGTTAAAAACCGCTTAGCGGGTTAGGTTAGTTATAAACCACCTTGGCGGGTTGACTCCTGAGTTTCGCAATATAGAACACCCGGAACACTGCAACACTATAATACGCCATGTTTTATACCCGAACAGATATAATTTTAGAGCTTTAGAATATCAATACGTTCTTCTAATAATTTTGTAAAGTCATCTTTGAGGTCTTGGTTTAAAAAGGAGCTATTTATTAGCTCAAACCATGATGATTTGGCATTGCTTAAATCTACAAGAATATTCTCAATGACTTTCATATTTAGATTTAGTCTTTCCAATCCCAAATAGTCAATAAGTATATTACGATTGAATTTTTTCTTTTTTCCTTTCAAGGTTAAAGCTGATTCTTCAATATCTTTTCCTAACACAATACTTGTATTAAGAAAGTCATATGCCGGACTTAATTCTATTTTATCATTTTGAGTAATCAATGAATAATTTTTTAGATGCATATCCTCATTCCCTGTTAAGAAATTAAATAGAAAGCGCTTAAAAAAATTACTTTTTTCAAGTTGTGGGAATGTGCAATGCTTTTCAATAATCTTAATTAATTTTTCGATAGAATATTCATACTTAGTTTCTCTTTTTTCTTCTGCTAATTGTGCAAAATCTTCTAAAGGTAATTTACTGTTTTTTCCCAGCCTGTCAAATCTTTTAATGAAATATGACAACGTTCCATCTTTAGAAAATATCATGCCGTGTATTGGTATATTTATTCCGCATTTTGATGCCATTTTCATTGTCAGGTCTTCATTTTCCGGTAATTGCGGGTATATGTGATGCTGGGGTTTTATGATATATTTCCCGTTTATATCAACTATTTCTAATTTAGATTGTTGAACATTTAATATAGCGCTAAGCTTTGGCTGAACTCCCTGAATAGACATTTTAGTTGCACGTATAGCTGCTTCATGTCTTTGCTCTTCAGCTGAGTATTCAATATTAATTAAATCAGTTAATTTTCTGGATAGCAGGTTCAAACCATTTCTGGAATATCTGCTTTCCGTTATTTCGTATGTGATTGGACATCTACTCATAACATCTCCTCCACACATACTGCTCCAACTAAATCAGAACCAGTAGTTATTAATTGACTAAAATGATCGTCTTTATCTATTTTTTTTATTCTTAATAAACCATCTAATTGAATTCCTTCCGGAAGAAGTCCATCAAAAAAAGGTGGAAAAGAATTGAAATAAAATTCTTTAATTTCAACTGGCATTGTTAGTGAAATAGGATCCCCTTTGTAGTTATCGTCATAAGAAAACAGGTATTTTTTATTTTTTTCTTCTTCAATTAAATAACCTGCAAGAGATTTATGCATAAATACTTTAGCTTTTCTCATAATGTTCAAAATTTTATATTCTTCCCATTCTTTCATTATTCCATTATTCCAAAATTCCTTTCTTCCTTTCTTTCTTTCTTCCATTTTTCCATTAATGGACTTTCCAGTGATATATTAATGTTCAATGCTTTAAAAACGTTAATTAATGATTTGAATTGGACTGTTTCTTTCCCTTTTTCTATATCAAAGACAACTGTTTTGCCAACACCTGCAATATCTGCTAATGATTTTTGACTTAGGCCTGCTTTTTTTCGGTGATATTTAATTACATCTCCAATATATTGAATGTATTTCATAACATTTTACTGTTTAGGCAGTAAATATAATTACTTTTATTGATATGTGCAATAAATATGATATATAATTGCAATAATTACTGCCATGACAGTAATTTATAGATTATTTTTATCGATTAAGCCGCCGACTGCCAATGAACAACATATTGCTCGCTTGTTGGCATAATTCTTCTAACTCTGTTCCTTCATAGCGAACAAATTTAATTAAAATTTATACTACGATATTAGTGTTTATCTATTTTAGCATGTCGTATCCTCTATTAACACGCAATTAATTTCTCATAATTTTACATTTTAATTAACTATTATTTCATTCTTCAACCCCATCCGGGGTTGGGTATTATGTATATTGCATAGTTACCCCGGACGTGACCGGGGCTATCTGACTTTAAGCCCTCCGGGCTTATTAATATAAGGAACAATTTATCTCATAGTAACTCCCCCGTGCTTAGTAAATGCGAAACTAATAAAATCAGGCTAAGTTTTGTTGGTATATTATATTGTAAGCCAGCTAATCTTAGCTTAAACCCTCTGGGATTACTTATATCAGAAAATAGCCAGACTAAAAAAAGACCCCGGAGGGTGTCTAATTCAGATAGCCACAGTAACGTCTGTGGTTATAGCGTAACAATCTAAAACCCAACCCCGGACGGGGTTGAATTCAGGTTATGTTATAAGAATATTTACATGATGTGATCTTGTTTTTTGAAATATTGGTGCTGCATTGCACAAAACAAGAGGCTATGGTATGACAAAGCTAATACAAGTTCATTGTTTTTTAAAAGTAATCTCCGGAGGTGTTACTTATGTCTGTAGACTGTGGACTGCCCACCCGGATGACTCCGGTCGCCCGCCTGACCGGACGGGCAGGGACGGGCCGACTGATTAGTTACAATAAATAAAATACAAGGATATTACAATATGGTTAAGGTTAAGGGTCTCTATTTAATAAATTCACCTATTCTTTCAAAAAGCTCAGAACGTTTAATGGGTTTTTCAAGATAATCGTCAAAACCTTTACTTTTCGCTTTTTCAATACTTTCAGATTTTGTATAAGCGGTAAGTGCAATTATTGGCAGATTTTCTGATAATTGTTTTATTTGCCGGGTTGCTTCATAGCCGTCCATTACCGGCATTTTCAAATCCATTAAAATAAGGTCTATATCTTTATTTTCCTTAAATTTCTCAATTGATTCTTCACCGTTTCTTGCCCATATTGTATTTGCATTTTCAAGTCTTAATAATTTATCAAGAAGCAGGTAATTAGAATTTTCATCTTCAACTATCAATATTGTTTTATCACTTAGCAATTTCTTTTCTTTCTTTTCACCGGTTTTCTTTTCCACTGCTAATTCTTCCTCCGGTTTACCGTATGGAAGCGAGAAATAAAAAACTGACCCTTTCCCCAGCTCAGAATCGAACCATATCCTTCCATCAAGCAATTCAATCAACTTTTTTACCAGGGTTAGACCTAATCCAACACCTCCGTATTTACGTGTATGAGTGTCATCAACCTGTCTGAATTTTTCAAAAACAATGTCTCGCTCATCTTCCGAGATACCTATTCCGGTATCCTTCACATAAAAAACTATTTTATCCTGTTCAGGTTTGAATCCATATTCAATATATCCTTCATGTGTAAACTTAATTGCATTCTTCAGGAGCAGGATAAGTATCTTTTTGAATTTTGATTTATCGGTAATGAAAGTTATTTTGTTCCCATCGGCAGGGGGATGATATTTTATTTCAAGATGCTGCTTTTTTTCCTTTTCCAGTAATGATTCCATTTCGGAGTACAGATCCTGAAGAAGTAAACAAACATTAAATTCTTCTTTTGGAACCCTTGACTTTCCACTTTCAATATCAGTAACTTCAAGAATATCCTCAATTGTTTCGAATAGCAATTGACCACTTTTGTTGATTAATTTGACGAAATTAATTACTTCATCTTTAGGCAGATTATCATCTATTAATTCAGAAAAACCGAGGATTGCATTCAGAGGAGTACGAAACTCATGCGACATTGTTGACAAAAATGCAGATTTCAGACGGTCAGATTCTTCAGCTTTTTCTTTGGCAATTATCAGTTCCTTTTCATTTTTTTTCAATTCAGTAATATCTTCCAGTATTCCAATCAAATATTCCGGATTTCCTTTTTCATCTTTTTTAACAGTTGTGTTTATTACCACGTCAATAATTTCCCCGTCTTTTCGTATATACTGCTTCTCTATCCTTGCCTTTTTAATCTTTCCATCAAGAAGTTTATCTACTATCTTTACATTCTTTTCATTAAAATCTTTAACTGTAAGTTCCAAAAATGTCATATTGAGCAATTCCCTTTCAGTATATCCGACAATATCACAATATGCCTTATTAACAGTATGAAATTTTCCATCCAGGCTGGCGATAGATACACCAACAGGTGCATTTTCTACCAACAATCTGAATTTTTCCTCGCTCTGAACAAGAGCTGCCCGGTCTTTTCTGTGCTGTCGCCGGTTTTCGGCATCTTCAATTTCTCTTAATAAAGCAGGTCCCAGGCGAAGCAGATTGTTTTTCATCAGATAATCATGTACACCTTTTTTCATTGCCTCAACTGCTACATCCTCACCAATGGTACCTGATACCATAATAACAGGCAAATCCTCATCATATTCGTTCACAATTCTTAATGCTTCAATGCCATCGAAACCAGGCATGGAATAATCTGTGATCACGACATCCCATGCTTCATCAGTTAAGGCATTCTTTAATTTTTGTGCATTGTCAACATGTTTCCATGAGAATTTAATTCCCTGTTGTTTCAATTGCACGGCAACCAATTCCGCATCATCCGGAACATCATCTACAATAAGTATTTTAAGGTTTTGCATATGAAAATTATTTAGTTTAACAATTGGTCAAATTAGTATATAATTATAAAAGTAATAAATAATTGAAAAATCAGGTAAGTAGGTAAGTAGGTGAGTTGGTGAGTTGGAACTACTTAACTTACTCAACTCACTTATCTCTCTTCTTTGTTTCAAGAAATTTTATATATCCATTTAATATTCTAATTACTTCATTAATATCTGATTTATAATTATTAAAATCGTTATTATCAATATACTCCTCATCGAGTGCAACATAGAGGTGGTCAATTAATTCATATAATGAACCTCTTGCTTGTCTGCAAAACTGAATATTTTCCTGGTAATGATATCTCCCATATCCTTCTGCAATATTTGCAGTAACAGAACGTGAGGCACGAATCATTTGATCTGTTAGTCTGTATTTCTCTTCAGACGGAAAACTCTTAGTAAGTTTAGATATTTTATTCCGCAATTCCCTCCCCTTTTTCCAGACATCCAGGGTCTCAAATGTAGATTTTCTTTCACTCATTTTTCTAATATATTTATTTCCGTTATTACTAAACCACTCACCTACTCACCTCACTCACCTACTCACCTTATTCAAATTTAAAATAAAACGTTGTTCCTTCGCCAACCTCACTTTCAGCCCATATTTTTCCTCCGTGTTTATTTATTATTCTTTGTACAATTGCCAATCCGATTCCTGAACCTTTAAACTCTTCATTTGAATGGAGGCGTTGAAATGCAGTAAAAATTTTATTATAATATTTCATATTAAACCCGGCACCGTTATCCTTTATAAAAAAAACCTCATCTTTATTAATTATTTTTTTACCGAATTCAATGATAGCAATTTTCTTCTTTCCTGTAAATTTAAAAGCATTACCCAGAAGATTTTCAAGAATTATAACAACAAATTTGCGGTCTGCATTTGCACTCAATCCTTTTGCAATTTCAAAATTCACCTGTCTTCCGGGTTCAGATGCTTTTAATTCCTCTGCAATTTTATCTGCTGTTTGTGACAGATCAACCTTTTGCCTGGTAACTTTTTCCCTCGTTATTCTTGAAAGTGAGAGTAGATCATCAATAAGTTTTGCCATGTGCTGACTTGATACCCTTATACGGTTAAGAAAATGTACAGCCTTATCATCCATGTTGTTTGAATAGCTATCAATTAGTGCTTTACTAAAGCCATCCATTCTGGTTAGCGGAGCCCGCAGGTCATGAGAAACCGAATATGAGAATGCTTCAAGCTCTTTATTAGTAGCATCTAAAATGGTATTAACACTCTTTAGTTCCAGGTTAACTTCATTAACATCCTCCAGCAATAAAACCAATGATTTCTGTGATCTTTCAACTTCATTGGTTCGTTCTTCTATCAGAT
>JADFUQ010000419.1 GCA_015222065.1 Bacteroidota bacterium | reverse complement strand
CGAAGTTTGCCGCAACAGGTGATACGCATGTCGTTATCCACTTTTCGACACCAAAATTATTACCTTGAGAAGTAAGAAGTATGGAGAGAAGAATTAAGAATGAAGAAAAGACTAAGGAACTTACAGTGACACTCCTTGAACTTTGAACCCTTGAACTTTGAATTTCCTTGAAGGATGATGTTAAGAAAAATGTGAATAGCTTAACCCGAAATCCGAAACTCGTAATACGTAATTTGTGTCAAACGGGCTTCGGATATTATTTTTATTGAAAAAAGCTGTATTATATGGAATCTGTTTTAACTTGGATATATAAGTACTATATTGTAATTTGCATTAGAATATTATGTTATACCGATTAAAATAATTCAAACTAAATAATTAACCATTGACATAATTTATTTCTATTTTAAAAATTAAACCAAATGACACATAAAACCATTTCCAGGAGGGAATTTGTCGTCACAGGTTTTGTCGGCACTCTTGCCATATCTTCAGGTTTCACCTTTAAAAATACTGCACCTATTGTAAGTGTTGTAAAAATAAAAAATGATAATATTGGTTATGCGGTTGAAAAAGCAATTGATTTGCTTGGTGGCATAAAAAAGGTTACAGGGAATAAACACCGGATCATGCTGAAGCCCAACCTGGTTAGCCCTGATCCAACGTGTACAACAAAACCGGAAGTAGTTAAGGCTTTGGCTCTATTAATGAAAAAGGCCGGGAAAGAAGTATCCATTGGAGAAGGTTCATCTGCAGCGCCGGGATTCAATGTTGAGGGCCATGAAATATTTCACACTAAAAAACCAGGGATATTGGATCCCATGCAACAATATGTTTTCGACCAGCTGGGTTATACCGAACTGGCTGAATCATTGAATATTCCCCTGATTAACCTTCATTCCGGTGAACTGGCAGAAATCAAAGTACCCAACGGTTTTGTTTTCAATAAAATTACGTTACATAAATCACTTATTGACATTGACCTGCTTTGTTCCGTGCCCATGATGAAAACCCATCAGCTTGCTACGGTTACACTTGGGATGAAAAACCTGATCGGATTGTATCCGGGAAGTGTTTACTGCTCAGTAAGATCCTGCTTACATAACACTGCATCGGAAAATGAATCTCCGGGTGTTGCCTTTGAAATTCTGGATATGGTAAAAGCCTGTACCCCGGGATTGGTTGTCATTGATGGGTCCACTGCTATGGAAGGTAATGGGCCTTCTTTCGGCGACCTAATTAAAACCGATATAATCATTGCAGGAACCAATCCGTTGGCAACCGATATGGTGGCCGCCCATATTATGGGGTTTGATAAAACTGAAGTACCCACCTTTACCTGCGCCATAAAATCGGGGATGAGGCCATCGACAGTGAATGAGATCGAGATCAGGGGAGAGAGACTGGGAGATGTACAACAAAAGTTTAAAAAGCCTGAAATAGTACGCTGGACCGATATCAAGAGTTGGTATGGTGTAAAGGAAATTTAAACAAATTTTATAATTAAGAATATAATCGGTATAACCATGGTTTATAGCCGACCGAAGGGCGGCTCGGTGAATTCCGCACTGTTGGTGCGTTAAAAAAATTTTAATTAAATCCTGATGTTCTGTGCGTCTAAGCCTTTTGGCGACTGAAACTTGGCGTTATACTGCTTTATTATTTGTTTAATAACTAATACAGGAGAAACGTACAACAATTTTATTCTAAAAGGGAATTCATATGAAATTATTTAAGTTACTAATATTTGTAATGTGTTTAGTATTGCTTACTGTAGTTGTTGCGAAAGGCCAAACGACTGTCCGGGATATAGTGCCACAGGATGATATTGCTACCTCTGCAGAAAAAATAGCTTTGATGGTTGCAAGTTTAACGCCAAAAGATTGGGAGCTTTATGATAAGGTTATACAATTCACACCAGAAAATCTGTACGAGCAAATTAATGGTCGGGCTGAATACTACCTTTCTTATGATATGATTAGGATGACTTTCGCTAGTTTCAGAAAAAGCACTGATAATAGTAATTTTATTAACCTGTCAATTTATAATATGAGTACTCCATCTAACGCTTTCGGTGTTTTTTCCGGAGAACGATCATTAGGAGTACCACCACTTAAGCTTGGCAGGGATGCTTACCGTTCGGAAGCGAATTATTATATCTGGCATGGTCAGTATTATATTCAGATAATTGCTACGGACACTACATATGAATTACGAAGGATTGGTATGGATTTAGCCGGGAAATTAACTGACTATCTTCAAGATTCTGGTCAGCCTGTTTGGGGGCTGCAAGCTTTACCCCCAAAAAATCAAGTACCACAGTCTGTTCAATACTTTTTAATTGACGCTTTAGGATACAGTTTTCTACGAAATACCTACACAGCAAAATATTATAAAGACAAAATTGAAGTGTCTGTTTTTCTATCACAACAAGATTCTCCTGTATCTGTGAAAACAATTATTGCTAAATTCAAAGAACATGTAAACAAGTACGGTAAAGGAGTTGATCTCCTTTCTGTGGATGGCATTGAATTGGTATCATGTGATATGGGCAAGTATTATGATGTCATCTTTCAGAAGGGCTGTTTAGCTGCTGGCGTAATTGGAGTGAAGGACAAAAAACTGGCAATCGTGGCGGCAATCGACCTGTGGAAGCAGCTTCAAACTGAATAGATCAGATTTTTTTTGATAAAATACACTTTATATTGTGTCATAACGATAAATGATTTATTAATTTTATTAGTTCTAACCCAACTTTTAGAGGATTACTATTATGAAAGGTAAAAAGAAATATGGTTCCATGACTCGGCGGGAGTTTAACAAGTCTCTGATGACTGTAGCAGTCGGCGCTCCCCTTTTTATTTCGGGAGATTTGGTCTCGAAAGCTTCAACCAAACCTGATAAATTAGATCGTAGAAATGAACGATCATCCATGACCTATCGTAAGCTTGGCCGGACAAATTTTATGTCCAGCCGGTTGGTTTTCGGTTGTGGAGCTGCCTTAGCAGGTGGAAAAGCTGTACGTTTGTTAGATCGGGCATTTGAGGTGGGGATAAACCATTATGATGTAGGTTCAGATATTTATTATAAGGGGAGTGAACGCAGTTTATCCCCATTTCTAAAAGCAAACAGGGGCAATATTTGGGTTACATCAAAAGCACCATTACCTCCGTATAATATTAAACCGGAAGATCAGGTTACTTTAGAGCAAACAAAAGCAGCCGCTAATTCCTGGACCAAATTGCTAAATCAAAGTTTAAAAGATCTTCAGACCGAATATGTTGATGCATATTATTTGATGGCTATTAATAATCCGGCAATTATATGTAGTGAAGAGATTTATAAGGCGTTTCTTGATGCAAAAACTACCGGTAAAGTTGGTTATTTTGGTCTTAGTACTCATAAGAATGCAAAAAAAGTACTCGAAGCTGCAATTAAAACAGGTTGGTATGATTTAGCGATGATAGGGATTACACCTGCAGGATGGTACGACTGGACAACAAAGGAGATTGAGAAAGATACTCCTTCTTTAATGGCTCTCCAGCCCTTACTTAAACAGGCTCGAGATGCCGGGATTGGACTGATAGGGATGAAAGCAGTTAGATTAATGGCACCTATGCAAGTAGCGGGTAAGGGTGATGTATCTGCTTTTGATAAATTTTATGATAAAAAATTATTGGTATCTCCTTTAACCCCTTTTCAACGTGCCTACGCATATGTGCTTGAAAATGGATTAGATGTAGTAAATGCTGATATGCAAAATTTTACACATTTGGAAGAAAATATAGTGGCGGCAACTTCTCATACTTATTTTGGTTAATTTAAGCAATTGCGTGTAGTCATTATTTTGAGCTAAAAGAATTGAGAATCATTGCTCTTTAAATAACCAAAAGCATAATGCGCGTTTCGTGCAAAATAAAACAATAATCCAAAATCATTTTTTTTAATCTTGCAAATCACAATGTATCAAACGGGCTCCATATATTATATTTATTAAAAATAGTAGTATAATATAGAATCCGTTTTTACTTGGCTATATTGGTATTATTTGATAATTTGCGGTAGAATATTATGTTATGGAATAAATAAAAAACTTAAAAAAAAGGAGTTTAAGATGGAAGAAATGATAGCTTTTTGTGGATTAGCTTGTCATGAATGTCCTGCATTATTGGCTACAAAAGCGAACGATGACGAAAAAAGAGCTGAAGTAGCACAACTTTGGTCGAAGCAATTCAACGCGGATATTAAACCAGCCGACATTAATTGTGATGGATGCCATTCAGATAGTGAAAATATTTTTGGTCACTGTAAGGTTTGTGAGATAAGAAAATGTGGCAAAGAAAAGAACATTAATAATTGTGCATATTGCGATGAATACTCATGTGAAAAACTTGGAATGGTTTTTAACATGATGCCGGATGCAAAAAAGCGATTAGATGATATAAAGAGTAAACTATAAGTTCT
>JADFUQ010000418.1 GCA_015222065.1 Bacteroidota bacterium | reverse complement strand
TATATTGTTTTTTCTTCTTTCTGTTTTCTTTTTTTGAACTTTGAATATTGTAATTTATTTGTATTTTGGTGCTTGTCATTTGTGATTTCTATGCAATTTGATGCTTGTTTTTTGTGATTTTTAATATTTATTTAAACTTTCGGACTTTATAAACAAACTCTAATGAACCTTAAATACAATTCTTAAACACTTTTGAGGATCTCAGGTTCTGGAAAATCTTTATAGCAATCCTTTGATTTTTCCAGAGCCTCATCATCCAATTTCAAATTTGATAATTCATTATTTAAATACTTCTGGTATGAAAACAGGTCAATATTTCCATGTCCGCTCAGGTTAACCAGTATAGTTTTCTCCTTCCCTTCTTCCCTGGCCTTTTCTGCTTCCCTTATGGTATAAGCAAGGGCATGATTTGTTTCCGGGGCAGGAATGATCCCTTCTGTTCTTGAAAAGAGGATTCCTGCTTTAAAAGCTTCAAGTTGAGTAACTGCCACAGGTGTTATCAGATCATCATTGATAAGCTGACTTAATGTTGGCGCAATTCCATGATATCGCAGTCCCCCTGCATGAATAGGAGGTGGAATAAAATTATGTCCCAGACTGTGCATTGCCAGCAGTGGTGTGTAGGCTGCTTCATCCCCATGATCATAGACAAACGGGGCCTTGGTCATTGTGGGACAGGCTTCAGGCTCAACAGGATAAATATCGATTTCTTTCCCGTTAATCTTGTCGTAAACGTATGGATAGGCAATGCCTGCAAAATTGCTTCCACCTCCTGCACAAGCGATAATCACATTTGGATATTCACCAACTTTTTCAAGTTGTTTCTTCGCTTCAAGACCAATAATGGTTTGGTGAAGCATTACATGATTCAACACACTACCAAGAGAATAACGGGTTTTTCCTGTTTTATCTGAAACTGCAGCTTCTATAGCTTCACTAATTGCAATGCCCAGACTACCGGGAGTATCCGGATACTTTTCCAGTATATTTCTGCCTGCCTGTGTTGTATCACTGGGGCTTGATAAGCATGTGCCTCCCCACGTTTCCATCATGGTCTTTCTGAATGGTTTTTGGTCATAGCTAATACGAACCATAAAAACATCAACATCTAATCCGAATTGACTGCCTGCAAATGCCAGAGCACTGCCCCATTGACCTGCACCGGTTTCTGTTGTCAGTCTTTTTATACCAAATTCTTTATTGTAGTAAGCCTGGGCAACTGCCGTATTGGGTTTATGGCTACCGGGAGGACTTACACTTTCATTTTTTATATAAATACGGGCCGGGGTATTAAGGGCTTTTTCAAATGAATAAGCCCTGATCATTGGTGTAGGTCTCCAAATTGCCAATATATTAAGTACCTCTTCAGGTATATCAATCCATCTCTGAATACTGACTTCCTGTTCAATTAAATTCATGGGAAATACAGGTGCAAGAGCTTCAGGGCCTATTGGTTTTCCATCAGGTCCTAAAGGAGGATTCAACTTTATATCAGCAGCAATATTATACCATTGCCTGGGAATTTCATTTGGTTTAAGAATTATTGTCTTGTTATTCATAATGTTTGAAGTTTTTAATATTTAGTAATTTGTTTTTGGTCCATTAGATTAATGTATAGTTGCATTGGAATGTTGGAATGCTGGTTACTGGTCTCTGGTTACTGGTCTCTGGTTACTGGTTCATTTCTTCATTCCATTATTCCATGTTGTATGTTACACCTCTACACCACAGAAAAATAATACGTTTGAGCCAGATAATAATATAAAAAAGCATATACGGTATGGATTAAAAAAAAAGCCGCGGGAGCAAATCCCGCGGCTTTTTTTTACAACTATTAATGGTAAATGATCACCTGCATGAATTTCTCCTAATCCGGAAAATCATTTGCCACCACCAATTATTTGTAAAAAGTTTGTTCATAATCTAAACAATAGACATTATATTGATAACAAAAAAAAGGAAAATTTTTTTAATAAAAAAGTGGTTTGTGATTTTTTTTTCAAAAACAACAAATTTTGTTCCGGCAGTATGCTATATAAATTAGGATTAGATAATAATGAGTTTCCACTATTCCTATAACTACTTACTTTTTGTATAAAAGATTCGAGTGATTCGACACCATTTTTTTCTTGGAAGACTTCCCACGCAAATTCGATAGGCAAAAGCGAATGAGACACAAAGAAACCTAAACCTGCGATTTTATTTATTGGATTTTTGAGTTTAAAGAGAAAAGGAACTCCTGTTGGTATTGCATGAAACCTTAGTTTACCACCAGGTTGCCAAAAGTTGACATCTTCAGGCGAAGCCTCCCGCAAGTAATCAAACCATTGCTTATCTGTATTTCCAATGTAGTATCTCATTTTTAAAGTACTAAATTTGCATGTGCCCTAACGACGAAACAACAGAAGACGAAAAGACGAAAGGATGAAGAGTTCAAGGTTCAAGGTTGAAACCGGGTGCTGGGTACTGGGTGCTGGCGCTTCGGATTAGGAGTGTAAACCGTGATGAGGAGAAGAAAAGAATAATGAATATCGATTAACGAATTATGAAGTAAAGAAGTGTTAAGAGCTAGTAATAGTACATTCTTAATAGTTTGCAATT
>JADFUQ010000417.1 GCA_015222065.1 Bacteroidota bacterium | reverse complement strand
GTGACAAAGATATTTACTATCTGGATATCTATTCTGACAATAATCCAAGGAAGGTAAAAATCAAAGGTATGATTATTGCCCCCAAATTTACTACTGAAACTAATGGAGAAATAAATATTGATATACTCGAGTCGGCAACTTCCAAAAAAGTTGCATCTTCTGAGGCTGAACTACCCTCCGGCAAATTTGTTTATTCCATTTCGAAGCCCGGAAAATACGAAGTAATTACTTCTGTCAACGGATACTCTGATAGCAAAACTGAATTTATAATACCCACTGATTATTCCACAGGCGAAATAAATATAAAGGCCGAACTTAAGCCCGTGAAAAAAGAAGAAACTTACAAGACAGATAAAGATGACAGAGAGTTTCCATACTATACCGTGCAACTCATGGCACTTTATAACCCTGTTGATGTTTCCTATTTTACAGGAATTGATGATGTGAAAGTTGCTTTCGGAAAAGACCTGTTTTATCGTTATACTACAGGGATAATAAAAACTTATAAAGAAGCTAAACAACTTAGAAAGCAAATACTGAATATGGGATATGCTGATGATATATTTATTAGAAAGGTTACCAGGAAACTGTTAAAGAAGATAGAAGGAGGAAATAAGAAGTAGGTAAGATGAGCTATTCCGTATCCTTACAGAAAATCAGGATATTAAACTTGAAATCAGAGGATATATTAAATAACAAAGACTTTTTCTGTTCAATTTCTTGTTTTTTTAGTAAATACTTCTTGCTTTATTCTGTTTTTCCAATCAATTTCTTAATTTTGATATAATTGAATAAAAAAGGTAATCATAAATAATAAACCAATGAAACGTTTGGTTTTTATGCTCCTGATAGCTATCATTTGCTTCCCCGGATATTCACAGATGGAAAATACACCGGAAGAATATCTCGATGATGGTTATTTCTTTTTCCAGATTGAAGACTATTCCGAAGCCTTATTCAATTTTCTTCAGCTTGAGGGCACAAATCTTATGAATGATAATATAAAATACAGAATAGGATTATGTTACCTGAATATAACGGGTGAAGAATACAAGGGAATTCCCTATCTTAAAGAGGCTTCACAAAACACCACCCTGAAATATAAAAGCAAATCCATAAAGGAAAAGCAAGCTCCATGGCACTCTTTTTTCTATCTGGGCAAAGTTTACAGAATTAATAATCAACTGGATAAAGCACTGGAGGCTTATAACACCTTTAGAAATATGCCTGATTTTGAAGATAATTATAACCTGAACCTGGTTGATAATGAAATAAGTTCATGCGAAAAAGCAAAGATCATTCAGGACATTCCTATCAAGATTAAAGAAACAAACCTTGGAGAGCCAATTAATAATTCTTCAGCCAATTATAATCCTGTCATATCACAGGATGAAAATACTATTGTATTCATGACAGATTTGAAGTTTTATAACGCTATATACCAATCGAAAAAAATTAACGGACAATGGACTGATCCTGAAAATATTACACCGCAGGTCGGTTCGGATGGTGATGTTGTCCCAACATGTCTTTCTTACGATGGAAAAGAGCTGTTCCTTGTAAAAGGCAGTAATAACAACCGGGATATATATATAAGCAAGTTTAAAGACGGATGGTGGACAAATATGGAACCGCTGGGTGAAAATATAAACTCAAACCATGCTGAAACTCATGCCTCTGTTTCTTCTGATGGGTATTCTATGTATTTTACCAGTAACAGGAAAGGTGGGGAAGGGGAACTGGATATATATAGTTCAAAGAAAATGAAAAACGGACAATGGGGGCCCGCTGAAAACCTTGGTCCCAAAATAAATACCATTTATAATGAAGAAACTCCTTTCCTTTCTGCCGACGGAAAAACACTCTATTTTAGTTCGGAGGGACATTATAACATGGGAGGCTTCGACATATTTCACTCAGGATTGAAAGAAGATGGTAAATGGGATAATCCGACAAATATCGGATATCCGGTAAACACAACAAGTGATAATATTTTTTACAATCCTGTAGGAAATGGACACATTGGTTATATATCAAAAATCAACCGTGAGGGGCTTGGTAATAAAGATGTGTACAGGATAATAATCATATCTGATGAAGATAAAACCGATAGTGAGTTTTCCGGACCTGTTGACATGAATGGCAAAATATTAAAAATAGATAAGAATTTCAATATCAGAATTATAGATAAATTAACAAACAAAATTATCGCTACAATATACTTTAACAAAGCAGAAGGCAAGTTCACTTATAAGACCGAATCAGGAAATTATTACTTTAAATATGAAGAATAGTCCTTAAAAGTATTTCAAAGTTTAGAGAAACCATTTTAAAACAATTGTTTTAAAACAATATATTTGCTTATATTTAGATTATTCAGGTATGAGAAAAATATTGTACTTATTTGCTATTTTCGTCTGGCTTAGCATATCCGTGTCACTTGCCCAGGATAAATCCCAGATGAGAAATTTCTTTATTGAAGCTGAATCTCACTATTTATATAATGAATATGAAAAGGCAAATGAAATATATATGGTTTTAAACCAGATGATGCCTGAAAATGCCAATATTCAATACAAGATAGGTAATTGTTATCTCCATATCCCTCATGAAAAGACAAAAGCCATTCCCTTTCTTCAAAGTGCTACAGCAAATGCTGAATATGGAGCCAAAGTAACACGATTCAATGAAAAAAGAGCACCATTGGATGTCTATTTTTCTCTTGGTAATGCATACCGGATAAGTAACAATCTTGATAAGGCCATTTTAACATATGCAAAATTCAAGGAACTGTTATCAGGGGAAAATAGAATGATTAACTCCGATTTTATTGATCAGGAAATAATGGCATGTAAGAATGCAAAAAAACTAATGGAAACCTCACTGGATTTTACTAAGAAAACCCTTGGGGAAAAAATAAATATTGTTGCTATTAATCACAGACCGGCTGTTTCAGGAGATGGAAATACTATGGTTTATACATGTGACATGGGAGAAGAAAATTCTATTTATATGTCACAAAAAGTCAGTGGTAAGTGGAGCCCTCCAACCGAAATAACCAGTCAACTCTCAAACCAAAGAGATATCTCATCTTCCTCTCTGAATTATGATGGGACACAATTATTCATCTACAAAATGGATGACTTTGTTGGAAATATTTATGTAAGTAATTATTCCGATGGTACCTGGAACAAGATAATGAAGCTTAACAATAACATCAATACAAAATATTACGAATCACATGCAATTGTCAGTAAAGATGGTAATACATTATTCTTTACCAGTAACCGGGAGGAAGGTGAAGGAGGATTGGATATATATCGATCTGAATTACAATCTGATGGAACATGGGGCCCGGCTAAAAATCTTGGGACTTCAATAAATACGCCTTTCAATGAAGACACTCCTTTCCTAACTAATAATGATTCTATCCTGTTTTTCAGCTCCGAAGGCCATTACACCATAGGAGGATACGATATATTTAAGGCAAAAAAGAAGAATGACGCCTGGCAAAAACCTGAAAATATAGGTTATCCAATTAATACCACCGATGATGACCTATTCTTCCAGCCCCTTGAAGATGGAACAACTGCTTATTATTCAATGCTTACAGGTTATAAAGAAAAAGAAATATTCAAAATAAATCTCTTCTCGAAAAAAATTGAACTTGTTTTTGAGATTAGAGGAATAATAAGTGTACCGGATTCTACATTTTTGTTTAATGAGGATTTCCCAATCAGTCTTATTGATACCGTCAGTAACGATACTATTGACGTAAGTTACCCGAATAAATCTACCGGTCTTTACAATTTTGTCACCAGTACGGGAGATTATGAACTTATTTATGAAGGGATAGGATATTCCAAACAAACAAAAAAACTTTTCCTTGATGAGGATAGTCCTGAATCTATAATAAATATTGATGTCAGACTGGAACCTGATAGCACATATGTTAAAAAGAAACATGTACCTATCGTGGATTTCTCAAAAGTAACTGTAATCGAATCAATTGACTCTTCATTACTCATTACAGATGTTGAAACAAAAGATGTTAATGAAATTGATGAAGCAAACAGAGAGATTCTATACTATACCGTACAACTTATGGCACTTTATAACCCTGTTGATATTTCTTTTTTTATTGGAATTGATAATGTGAAAGTTCTTTACGGAAAAGACCTGTTTTATCGTTATACTACAGGAAGACTAAAAACTATTGAAGAAGCTGAACAACATAGAACGGAAATAATAAATATGGGATATCCTGAAGAAATATTTATTAAGAAAGTTTACCAGGAAACTATTGAAGAATAGAAGTAAGAAGTAAGGAGTAGGAAGTAAGGAGTAGGGAGTAAAAAGTAGGAAGAGAGCGGTGGGAGGGGAGTTGTGGGTAGTATAAGCGAAAAGCAAAGCACAAAGAGTTCCGTGCACGTATAGTAAACTTATAACGTAAAGAAAATCTCCGGACAATTGGATAAAAACTATCTTAAGAATAAAAATATATCACTCAGAGCTCCTGAGCCGGAAGACCTTGAATTACTATACGAATGGGAAAATAACACTTCTGTCTGGCAGGCCGGCAATACCACTTCACCTTTTTCAAAGTTTATTCTCAGGCAATTTATTGAGAATTCTCATAAAGACATCTATGAAACCAGGCAACAACGGTTTATGATTGATCTGCATAGTAAAACTCCTGTGCAGACTATAGGAACAATTGATCTCTTTGATTATGATCCATTTCATGAAAGAGCAGGTATTGGTATTCTTATAATGAATAAGGAACTCCGGCAAATTGGTTATGCATCTGAAGCCCTTCAGGCCCTGATCAACTACTCTTTTGAAATTCTGAGACTACATCAATTATTTGCTAATGTAGAAGTTGAGAATACTGCAAGTCTTAAGCTTTTCGAAAAACACGGATTCAAGATCACTGGAGAAAAAAAAGAGTGGAATAAAACACCTTCAGGAAGAAAAGATGAATATTTCCTTCAACTTATTAATACTGACAGTTAGAATTATATCTCTTCAAAACCGGGTATTTCATTCATGAAAGAAAAGGATTTTTGTTTATAATCCATCTTGCAACAATAATGTTGTAGTCCATTAGTCACTACTAAAAAGTCAACTTTAAACCTTAAATTATATCTTGCCACCTGTTCAAAAACAACCTGACTGATCGTTACTTTGGGAGATTTGCATTCGACAAGTACTTTGGGTTGTCCGTTTCTGTTAAATATTGCAATATCTGCTCTTTTTGCAAGCCGGTTTAACTTAAAAAACATTTCAACCCGCACCAACGATTGAATGTAACCTTTTTCATTTAACAGGTAACGTATAAAGTTTTGCCTTACCCACTCTTCCGGTGTTAGCAAGACATATTTCTTTCTTATTATATCGAAAATATACTTTTTATTTTCTTTTATAGTATACCTGAAATCATATGCCGGTAAGCTTAAATTCTCCAAATTGTATACTTGTTTTTACTATCTTCGCAAAAATAACTTATTCTTTTTTACAAAGAGTCAATAATTTGAAATATGTGTAATGAAAACAAAAAAAGAAATAGTTGAAAACTGGTTGCCACGATATACAGGCATTGATCTCGATAGTTTTGGCAAGTACATATTACTAACAAATTTTTCATATTATGTTGAATTATTCGCCCGGTGGAATAATGTACCGATCAATGGGATGAAAAAAAACATGCCAAATGCAACTGCCAGGGGTATTACAATTATTGACTTTGGAATGGGAAGTGCTAATGCTGCAACAATAATGGATTTGTTAAGTGCAATTCACCCAAAAGCTGTTCTTTTTCTTGGAAAATGCGGAGGACTGAAAAAGAAAAATAAACTTGGCGACCTGATACTCCCTATTGCAGCTATTAGAAGCGATGTCACTTCTAACGATTATTTACCTCCCGAAGTCCCTGCGTTACCTGCTTTTAACCTGCAAAGAGCAGTTTCTTCTGCAATACGGGATCATGGCCGTGATTACTGGACCGGTACTGTTTATACAACTAACCGAAGGGTTTGGGAATACGATGAAAGGTTTAAGAAATACCTGCGAAAAACCAAAGCTATGGCAATTGATATGGAATCTGCAACTTTTTTTACCGTAGGATTCGTCAATAGTATTCCATCAGGTGCACTTCTGTTAGTATCAGACCAACCCATGATTTCAACCGGAATTAAAACAACAAAAAGTGATAAAAAAGTAACATACAGCTTTGTGGAGGAACACTTGCAAATCGGAATAGATTCATTGCTGGAATTGATCAATAAAGGCTCTTCAGTTAAACACCTTAAATTTTAGCAGATGACTTACAACCAAATCATTCAGGATCTGGAAAACAAGAATTTTAAACCAATATATTTCCTCCATGGAGAAGAACCGTACTACATAGATAAGATAACGAATTATATTGTAAATAATGTCCTCTCAGAATCAGAAAAATCATTTAATCAGTCTATCTTTTATGGCCGCGATACCAATGTTCCAACAGTAATAAATGCAGCTAAAAGATTCCCTATGATGGCAAGTAATCAGGTTGTTGTTGTTAAGGAAGCTCAGCATCTGGAGAAACTTGAAGATTTAATATATTACGTGGAAAAACCGCTTAAGTCAACCCTGCTTGTTATTGCATACAAACATAAAAAAGTTGATAAAAAAAGAAAATTGTATAATACACTAAAGAAAAAAGATTTTACATACGAATCTACAAAGCTGTACGACAATAAAATACCTGATTGGATAATCAATTATCTGAAGGAACGAAATTATGATATTACACCAGAAGCTTCATTATTGCTAACCGAATATCTGGGATCTGATCTCGGCAAGATAACCGGTGAACTGGAAAAAATATTTATTACACTTTCACCGGGTATAAGAAAAATTGATCTTAAGACTATTGAAGAAAATATTGGGATAAGCAAAGATTTCAACAATTTTGAACTGACAAATGCTTTATCTATAAAAGATATTCTTAAAGCAAATCGTATTGTTAACTATTTTACAGCAAACCCGAAAAATAATCCAATTACACTTACTATTTCATCCCTGCATTTCTTTTTCAGTAAAGTTCTGGCCTACCATTCATTGAAAAATAAGTCGTCTGCAACAATAGCCTCTGAACTAAAAATTCATCCTTTTTTTGTAAATGAATATAGGAAAGCAGCCAGCAATTACAGCTCACAGAAACTTGTTGAAATAATTTCATTGCTGAGAGAATATGATTTGAAATCAAAGGGCTGGGGCAACATCGGTATTGACTCCGGAAACTTGCTGAAAGAATTAATTTTTAAAATATTGCATTAGTTAAGTAATTGAGTAAGTTGAGTAGTTGAGTAGTTGAGTAGAATTAGTTAGTAACAAAACCTGAAATTATAATGACAATAGGGATAATTATTATCACTTCAATTATTACTATTATATCTTTTGGCCGCCCTGATCTTATGTCAAAGATGCAATTTAACCCTTACCGGGTATATCACAGAAAAGAATACTACCGCCTTTTTTCCCATGCTTTCTTACATGCCAACTGGATGCATCTTATCATTAATATGATCGTTTTATTTTCATTTGGCACTACTGTTGAACATTATTTTAAACAACTCGCGATAGCCGGATTGCTTAAAAATCCTAATGTAAGTTTCTTATTATTGTATGCCGGAGGTATTCTATTCGCCACAACCACAACACTTTTTAAACACAAAGAAAATACCCGGTATAATTCCGTAGGAGCTTCAGGTGCGGTATCTGCTATAGTTTTCACCAGTATCTTCTTCGCACCACTCAATAAATTGTTTCTTTACTTTATACCCCTTCCCGGAATTATTGCAGGTATTTTGTACCTGGTATATTCACAGTATATGAGCAAAAAAGGCAAAGACAATATTAACCATGACGCCCATTTACTTGGAGCAATTTTTGGTTTTGTATTTCCAATTTTTATTGATCCCGGATTAATTAAACTCTTTTTTCAGCAATTGGGATTGTAAGACGTAAATAGTGAAGCAGTAAGGCAGTGTGGAAAGCGAAGAACTCCGTATAACGTCCAACATTTAACGTTTAACTTACTAACTTTACTTACTTAACTTAACAAAATGCAAAAAGCCATCTTTCTTGACCGTGACGGGGTTCTGCTCAATGATGCAAGACAATATTATATCTATAAAACAGATGATATTAGAATAAATAATGGAGTTTTCGATGCCCTGAAAAGATTCACTGATATGGGATTTTTATTGATTATAGTTTCAAACCAGGGTGGAATAGCCAAACATATTTATACCATAGAACATGTTGAAAAGATCCATAGTGAGCTAAAAAGGCAATTTGAAATTGAGGGAATAGATATAAAAGAGTTTTACTATTGTCCGCATCACTCTGATGTTGAAAAATGCCTATGCAGAAAACCTGAACCTTTACTCATTGAAAAAGCTCTGGCACGTTTCAATATTGATCCTAACAAATCTTATATGATAGGTGATAATGATAGAGATATTGAGGCCGGAAAACAAGTTGGTTTATCAGGCATCAAAATAAAACCGAATCAAAACCTTCTTGATGTTCTGCCACAGATAAGCTGTTAGCTGTTAGTAAGATAACACGTTTTTCCAACATTCCAATCTTCCATTATTCCATTCTTCCTCCCTTCCCTTAGTTCATCCCCGGATTTTCGGGAAAATCAGCCCACATTCTGTATTTTTTACCTAATTTTTTTAATATCTCCTTCCAGATATTCTCATCAGGGTCACGCATAATAAAACCAGGTTCCAATTCAGCAATTAACCAGGAATTCTCGGAAATTTCATTTTCAAGTTGTCCTGGTTTCCATCCTGAGTATCCAATAAAAAATCTTATTTGAGATTTATCAAGTTTCCCTGTAGTTATAAGAGTTTTAACAGCATTAA
Organism: Bacteroidota bacterium; assembly: GCA_015222065.1. Taxonomy (GTDB): domain Bacteria; phylum Bacteroidota; class Bacteroidia; order Bacteroidales; family VadinHA17; genus JADFUQ01. The sequence goes on along the minus strand of JADFUQ010000417.1, from coordinate 1,505 downwards.
AATCACCTCCCCAAAAAATATTTTTATAAACCTGCACACTTTTTGGAATAATATCACCCATTGTATGCAGATAATGAACTGTGTTGGTCTCAACGGGTCCTCCCAACGATACCTTAACGTCAGTGTCAGGAAAGCCTTCAAGCATCTCATTAAGAGAGGTTTGTACCGGCTTATTCAGAGCAAATCCGATAGTTCCATCTTCATTATGCTCTGTCAGAAAAACAATGGAACGTTTGAAATAGGCATCCCTGAGGAAAGGCTCAGAGATCAGTATCCTTCCCTGTTTCGGATGTTTTTCTCCCGGTTCAACTGAAAAAAAATCGTAATCCAACTCCATAATTTTAGCTACTATTTAAAAATTAATAAAAAAAACGCAACTATGCTCTATCTCCTTCATACTTCTTACTTCTTCAGTCTCTGTTTCTTGCGCCGGATGCAACAGTAGTAGTACTAGTTAAAATCTGTAGTTCCGGCGCGCTTGCTTTACATGCTTGTACCCTGTGTGTCGCTCCGCTTACCCGGGGCTATTACCATTTTACACCGCTGGAATAAATTACACTCTTCCAGAGCGTTACGAGTTTCGTGTTACGGGTTACGAGTTAAGACTTTGAACTCTTCACATCATTTCCTCCCTCCCTTTCACTTTTGCCTTTTGCCTTTTCTTCACCTTACTCCCCTACTCACCTTACTCACCCATTTAACTTACTCACCTTACTTACTTGTATTGTCAAAGTTAAGAAAAAACAATTACATTCTTCTCCATCCATACAACCAATTATACTAAACCGTTTTATTTGCTACAAATAGAGATTATGGTTATGTTTGTGGTGAGTCGTGAAGTGTATTAAGAATTTTAGTTATTTTTGGTATTTAAAATTCCTCTTAATAATGAAAAGGTTTTTTCAGGTTTTTATTGTTTTATCCCTTCTGTTTAGCTCATGTACAAGCCAAAAGGAATTACTATATCTCCAGGATATAGATACCGGGACTGAAGACAATATTTTTTTCAAACAATCAATCGATTATAAGATACAAAAGCAGGACATACTTTACATCAGAATATATAGCATGAACCAGGAGGCGAATGAACTATTCAATTTAACATCCGGAAGGTATCAGCAAAACCTTTTCCAGAATGAAACCAGCCTTTTTATCAATGGTTATAGCGTAAACGATTCCGGTAATATTGATTTACCCATTATCGGTAATGTAAATGTATTATACAAAACAGTAGAAGAAGCTAAAAACTCAATTCAGTCACAGGCAGATGAAATCCTTAGGAATTCATCTGTAGTTGTAAAACTTATAAGCTTTAAGTTTTCGGTTCTTGGTGAAGTTCACGGGCCAGGTATGTACAGGAATTATAATAACCAGTTAACAGTGCTTGAAGCAATTGCAATGGCAGGAGATATCACTGATTATGGCAACAGGAAAAAAGTTCTGATTATCAGACCAACAAAATCAGGAACTGAAACTTTCAGGATCGATCTTACAAGTAGTAAGGT
>JADFUQ010000416.1 GCA_015222065.1 Bacteroidota bacterium | reverse complement strand
TTATCCCTGCCATATTGATAGCAATGAAGATATATTTTTATGCCCGCCTTTGATAAGTTCTTTATTTTATAATATATATCAATAACCCCTCCGTAATTTGGAGGATCGGGGACATTGAATGAAACGATATGAAGGTTGTTAGCTTTAATAATTTGGATATATTAACATTAGTAAAATATATGGTTCATCCGGAAAATGAATAGGTATCAAATCACGATTCACGATTTCAACTTTGATCTTTAAACTCTTTGGAACTATGGGTAATGGGATGCTGGATTCTTCATTATTCCAACATTCCAAAATAACTACGTATTATTCTGAAGAACCAAATATATAACCCTGTATTATTAAAAAAATTGTCTTATCTAAGATATTAAAAGTGTATGGCTATACAACTTATCCCTGGGATAGAATAAATTTATAAAGAATAAAAAGTTTGTAACTATTCAGTGTCTTGAGTTTGGAATGCCTAGAGTTTAAAGTGCTAAAATGTATAGAATGCTAAAATGTCTAAATTTTTAAGCTAATCTCATTATACTTTGCCTTTTTGTCGATCGTTGACTGTGGACTGCCGACTGATTAGTTACAAAAATTATTATTTGAAATGATATATTAAGTTAAAATCCAAAGTTTATTGCCTCTTGCTAACCTTCCAAACATATCATTATCTTTGTCCTTTCAATTAATGCCTGAAAATGATAGTAAGAAACCTGTATGGAAAATATACTGACAGATAAAATTAAGGAAGCAGTTTTTTCATTGTATAACCGCGAAGTAGATGAAAAACAAATACAATTGCAGAAGACCAGTAAGGATTTTACAGGTGATATAACATTAGTAGTATTTCCGTTTCTAAGATTTTCAAGAAAGAAACCTGAGGAGACTGGAAAGGAAATTGGAAATTATCTTCAGGAAAATGTTAAGGAAATTTCCGGGTTCAATACTATCAAGGGTTTTTTGAACCTCGTGATGGATAAAAAGTACTGGGTCAACCTGTTCGGAAAGATAGTTGTCGACCGGGATTTTGGATATAAACAACCGTGTTCTGAAAATAAGACAATCCTGGTTGAGTTTTCTTCTCCAAATACAAACAAACCCCTTCATCTTGGTCACATAAGGAATAACCTTATAGGATATTCTCTTTCAAAAATATTTGAAGCAAACGGCTACAGGGTTAAGAAAGTGAATATCGTTAACGACAGAGGAATACATATTTGCAAGTCTATGCTGGCATGGCAAAAATGGGGGAAAGGTATTACTCCCGAAACAGCCGAAAAAAAGGGTGATAAGCTAGTTGGTGATTTTTATGTGAGGTTTGAGAAGGAATATAAGAAACAGGTTCAGGCATTGATAGAAAAGGGAGCTGATAAGGATATAGCTGTTCGGAATGCACCACTGCTAAAGGAGGCACAGGAAATGCTTTGCAGGTGGGAAGATGGTGAACAGGAGATTGTTGATCTATGGAATAGAATGAATGGTTGGGTTTATAAAGGATTTGATAAGACCTATAAAGCCCTTGGCGTTAGTTTCGATAAAATATATTATGAGTCGGATACCTATATAACAGGTAGAGAAATTGTGCTCAGAGCACTTGAAAAAGGAGGTCTTTTTAAAAAAGAAGACGGTTCGGTGTGGGTTGATCTATCGAAGGAGGGATTGGACGAAAAGATATTGCTTCGGTCTGATGGAACAGCAGTTTATATGACGCAGGATTTGGGAACTGCTTATCAAAGATACGATGATTATAAATTCTTCAGGCAGATATATGTTGTTGGCAATGAACAAAATTATCATTTTCAGGTACTTGTACTATTATTGGATAAGATTGGGTATAAATGGGCTAAAGATATTTATCATTTGTCGTACGGAATGGTTGAACTACCCGAGGGGAAAATGAAATCGAGGGAAGGAAAAGTTGTGGATGCAGACGATCTGATAAGTGAAATGATTGATACGGCAAGAGATATGTCAGAAGAACTTGGGAAACTTGACACATATTCTGAAAAACAAAAGGAGGAAATCTTCAGAATTATTGGTCTGGGTGCCCTGAAATATTTCATTCTGAAAGTGGATCCCAGGAAGAACATGACCTTTAACCCAATAGAATCCATTGATTTCAACGGGAATACAGGTCCATTTATTCAGTACACCTATGCACGTATCAAATCGGTTCTAAGAAAGGCTACGGAAAAAAATATTGAAATTAAGAAAAAGACAAATACCGGCTTTGAACCCAACGAAAAAGAGATTGAATTAGTTAAAATATTGGCAGGATTCCCGAAAGTTATTCAGGATGCAGCTATTCAAATGACGCCGGCTGTTATTGCCAATTATTGTTATGAACTGACAAAAGAATTTAACCAGTTTTATCACGATTTTAGTATCCTTAGTGTTGATGATGATGAAACAAGAAATTTTAGATTGCAATTGTCTGAAATTACTGGAAATACAATTGAAAAATGCATGGGATTGCTTGGTATTGATGTACCCGAAAGGATGTAATGTACAGTAACAAGTAACCAGTTACCAGTAACATTAGAATGATGTGAAAATAAATCCGAATAACTTAACATATAACCATTAACTTATAACATATTCCATAGAATGTTTGAAAATTTAAGTGACAAACTTGAGAGATCATTTCAGCTGCTGAAGGGTCAGGGCAGAATAACCGAAATAAATATTGCTGAAACCCTGAAAGAAGTCAGGAGAGCCTTGCTTGATGCTGACGTAAACTATAAAATAGCTAAGTCGTTTACCGATACTGTTAAGGATAATGCCCTGGGACAAAATGTTCTCAATGCTGTGAAGCCAGGACAGATGATAATAAAACTGGTTCACGACCAGTTAGTTGAATTAATGGGAGGAAGCAGTGAGGAGATTAATTTGAAAGGGAACCCTGCAATAATACTTGTGTCCGGATTACAGGGTTCAGGGAAGACCACTTTTTCAGGTAAATTAGCCGAACTTTTAAAAAAGAAGAAAGGAAAGAATCCGCTTCTTGTTGCCGGTGACGTTTACAGACCTGCAGCAATCGAACAGCTTAAAGTGATAGGTGAGCAGATAAATGTTCCTGTTTATACTGAAGAAGATAATCAGGATCCTGTGAAAATTGCAAAAGCGGCTGTTAAGCATGCAAAAAAGCATGGATATGATGTTATGGTTGTTGATACAGCAGGAAGACTTGCTATTGACGAAACCATGATGAAAGAGATATCAGCTATAAAAGAAGCTCTTAACCCCGGGGAAACCCTTTTTGTAGTTGACTCGATGACAGGGCAGGATGCTGTTAATACTGCTAAAGAGTTTAACGAGATGCTTAATTATGAAGGCGTTGTGCTTACTAAACTCGACGGAGATACTCGTGGTGGTGCGGCTCTTTCTATCCGGTCAGTTGTTAATAAACCTATTAAATTCATTAGTGCAGGTGAAAAACTTGATGCTCTTGATGTTTTTCATCCCGACAGGATGGCTGACAGGATTCTGGGAATGGGTGATGTAGTTTCACTGGTTGAGAAAGCACAGGAGCAATATGATGAGGTGGAAGCAAGAAAGCTGAAAAAGAAAATTGCAAAAGACCAGTTCAATTTTAATGATTTTATCACACAGATCCAGCAGATAAAAAAAATGGGAAATGTTAAAGAACTTGCATCAATGATCCCGGGTGCCGGAAAAGCATTAAAAAATATGGATATTGATGATGATGCTTTTAAGGGGATTGAAGCAATTATTCAGTCTATGACCCCGGAGGAAAGGGAATATCCTAATGTTATGAATGGAACCAGAAGAAAAAGAATAGCAAATGGCAGTGGTACAACTATCCAGGAAGTAAATAGTCTTATCAAACAGTTTAGCGAGACAAAGAAAATGATGAAAATGGTGTCAAATAAAAAAAATATGGCCCGGATGATGGGGAAGAATGGAATAATGGGATAATAGAGGAATGGAATAATGGAATAATGGAAAGATGGAAGAATGGGATGCTGGATTCCCAGTATTCCAATATTCCAGTATTCCAATTATTTTTATTAATTTATAACAAAAAAGGATATTACCATCATCGAAGAAGATTGATTTCTAATTTAAACTAAACTTATTATGTACCAGATTATTGACGGAAAAAATGTTGCCAATCAGATTAAACAGGAAATTGCTGATGAAGTAGCTGATATTAAAAAAAAGGGAGGTAAGATCCCTCATCTTGTGGCTATTCTGGTTGGTACAGATGGCGCCAGTGAAACTTATGTCTCACACAAAGAAAAAGCTTGTGAAAGGGTAGGCTTCAGGTCAACAATTGTACGAATGAAGGAATCTGTCACTGAGAATGAATTGCTTGATAAGATTGCCGAATTCAATCATGATGACGATATTGACGGTATGATAGTCCAGCTTCCATTGCCTGATCATATATCAGAGCATAAGGTAATTGAAACAATAAATCCTAAAAAAGATGTGGATGGGTTTCATCCGGTAAATATTGGACGCATGGTTATTGGTTTTCCTTCATATGTTTCTGCTACTCCTGCCGGTATAGTTGAACTATTGAAGAGATATAAGATTGAGATATCGGGAAAATCATGTGTCGTTATCGGACGGAGCAATATTGTTGGTACACCGTTAAGTATTCTGTTATCTAGAAAAACCTCATATGGAAATGCTACAGTAACCCTTTGTCACAGCCGTACACCAAATATCACTGAACTATCATCTAAAGCAGATATTATTATTGTTGCTATGGGGAAAGCCCGATTCTTAACAGCCGATATGGTTAAAGAGGGTGCGGTTGTAATCGATGTTGGTACTACCAGGATCAAATCAGATAAAACAAAATCGGGATGGAAACTGGTTGGTGATGTTGCATTCGATGAAGTTGCTCCAAAATGTAGTTATATAACACCTGTCCCCGGAGGAGTTGGTCCGATGACTATTGTATCGCTGCTTAAAAATACGCTCAAAGCCAGCCGGAAGGAAAAAAACTAACCGGGACCTTAGGGGGGCCCCGGATAGTTGAATTTAGGTAAATTTAGGGTAGAGGGTATTAGAGGGTAACGGGTTTCTTGTTTAAAAACTGAATGTTTTTATTAAAGGAATAAGTATATCGTAATATATGATTTGAATTGACAAGTAATAAAATACTGTTTGCCTGAATTATTCGAACAAAAAAAACTTTGATTAAAGTTCTTTTCATGTAATAAAAATTTATGGGGAAATTCCCCGTTACATTATTACAGATGAAAAAAAACATATAATGGTTGCGTTGGAATCTTTTTTGTATTTTTATACGAGTTGTTTTTAAAAGAGAATAATAATAAATGTATAATAGAAGTCTGAATATTTCAGGGTTTGTGGGTTATTTGATTTTGATAGCCGGTTTTTTCTTTGCCGATGGTTGCACAGGCAAAAAGACATCAACTCACAACCAGGCTGTATGGTCAAGTAAAGATCCTTTCACCATTCCATACCAGGTCAGGAATACACAGAAAAACAGTGGGAATATTGTTCATAATCCTTCATTTGAACTTGGAAAATTTTTCTCCAGTGATACAATAGATCTGTCATTTTCTGTTCATGGATGGAATAAGGTGGGTGAACATGTTAAGTGGGTGAGTTTAGACAGAAGTAACTATTCGGAGAATGAAGTATCGGAAGGAATACATTCAATAAAAATAGAACGCGAATCAGCAAGTGAAACTGATTTGCTGGGTGAAGGGATTATGAGTGATTTTATTCGTGTTATTCCCGGAAACTATTCATTTTCATATGATATCCGGTTGGAGAATATTTCTCCTTCTACCTTACGACTGGGTACAAAAATACATCAGGCTGTGAATATTCGCCTCTTGTACTATGATAAAAACAAAATACCTGTAGATGGTAAATGTTATTACCCATATACAGGAACCTATATTGATAACTCCTTTAAAGGTTATTCATTCTCAAATTTTTGGCATATTGATAAGTTTGACTGGGCAAGAGTGAACGGAAGATCTTATAACTATCCCTTTTCTGAAGGGGATATCCCGGATAATGCAAGATATGTTAAAATATTCCTCGGATTAAAGGGTACCGGAACTATGTGGATTGACAATGTTGATTTTCGCTATTCAAGATGGAACTTTTCCACACTTGAGCGTTTAGAGCCATTCATAGATCATAGTTACAGTAAAAGTGATCTTTTATTACCTGCTCCAAAGGTGGTAAAGGAAACAGGGGATTATTCTTATTTTTTGCCCGATAGCAATAGTTACCGCTATCCTGTAATTCTGGTTCCTTCAGCACTGGCAATTGAGACAATGGCAGCTGCACAGTTATTGAAACAAAAACTTGATACAATATTTATACATAATCTGGACAGTTCCTTTGACTTCAACGGAGTTGAAATTATTTCTTATGATCCCGGTATTTTAACGGATACACTAACAACAATTTTTTGTCTTGGGCGTAATAATTTGTTCAGACAGTATTCAACAAGTTTACCTTTAGATAAAATAACAGAACATCAACAGGGATATTTTATTTATAATCTGCCTGAAAAACCAAAGGTTATTTTTATAACAGGTAATAATCCTGTTGGTGATTACTATGCTGTAACCACACTGATACAACTTCTTAACAAGGATGATTTTATCTTGCATTCGGCAAATATCATTGATTGGCCTAATTTCACGGGCCGGTCATATTTGTTCTCCGCGTGGATGAATGAAGAAGAGATGGAAAGGGATATTAGTCTGATTTCTGAAATGAGCTTACTCAAGTTTAACAAAGCCTATGTTGGCTATGGCCAGACAAGGGGAAGGAAAGACTGGTATGCCCCTGATGATTTATATAAAACAGGTGTAAAAAATGCTGGTGTTGAATGTAAAAAAACCGGTGTTACCGATCTCGCTATTATGGTGAACCCATATTATCATTTTGATTACGAGATGCATACCGATTCTTTGAGTGAAAAATTAAGATATATATTTGTGCATTCTGATCCTAAAAGTATAAAGAAACTAAAATCGGTTTACCGGATTGGTCTCTTATCCGGAGCAAAAACATTAATGCTGATGGCAGATGATTTTGTGCCACACGAAGGAGATTACCGGAAACTTTATGCACTATATACACCTGAAGATAAAAAAAGATTTGTTAATCTTCAGAATGCACAAGCACATATGGTGAATGAGATATATTCATGGTTAGAAAACGATTATCCCGGTACCCGGCTTGAATTTTGTCCCCCATGGTATCTGAATGAATTTATTGATAAGAGCAGGGGAAGGGCTGAACAATATTTCCGTGATCTTATACCACAGATACCAGGTGATGTTGCAGTTATCTGGACAGGACCGACAGTGCGGTCTTTGTCCATCGATATGGCTGATATATTCCGGTATAAAAAGCTTATTGGCAGGAACCCGATGCTTTGGGATAATACTTTGTATGCCCGTGGTCTGAGTTCAGACTATGGAGGTTATCCCGCACTATATCCCGGTAAGGTTAAAATGTGTAATCTCTTTGAACCTTACGATGTTAACCTTCCGGAAAGTTTCGAAAAATATAATGATGGTCCCCATATGTATATAAATGGGGCAATGACATCTGAGCAGTATCAGGTGAAATATTCAACTGTTGCTGACTACGAATGGAATACTTCCGGTTATGATCCTGATTTCTCGTTGTGGAAAACTCTTCTTTCAAGGTATGGAAAAGAAACTGCTGTAAACATATTGAAGTTTAATGATATCTACTACTCCCTTAAAAATGTTTGTTTGCAAACTGAAAGTGAGCAAAATGTTAACAAATTAATTAAACGTGGGAATACCTATTCTAACAGGTTGCAAGTGATATATTCTCTACTCGAGAATAACCGGAAAACATATCCGCGCCTGTTTAATGAGATCACCGGTTTCAAGAATGAAGCTTTACAATGTTTTGAGAGTTTTAAGGATAACAACAGCAGATCTGAGCAGTAGGCAAGTAAGTAGTAAGTAGATCAGAAGCGGTGAGAGATGAGTAGTGAGTTGTGAGTAGTGAACGAAGAGCGAAGAAGTAATGAGGAAAGAATAAAAGAATTAAGAATGTAGAATGATGAATTTCGAATGTAGAGTGTAAGGTTGAAAAAGCAAGTACCCAGTAACCAGTAATTCAACTTTGAGCCTCATGGAAGGATGAAGTGAAGGAAAATGCGAATAGCTTAATCCGTAATCCGACCTGAAATTCTAATCACAACCCCCGAAAACCAATAAATAATTGTAAATTTGCGCAGAAAAATCAGGATAAAAATTATGGAAGAAAACAGGTTTTTTTCAGAGGAAGATGATGAGGTAACAGATCTGGTAAAGCGATATGAAGCCGCAAAAGCTAATAGAAGTACCAATTTCTTTGATGTCTCAGATTTTGAGAGTATTATCACCTACTATATTGAAATTAGTAATTTCAACAAGGCACTTGAAGTAATTGTTCAGGCTACAAAACAACATCCTCAATCAAGTGCTATACAACTTAAGAAAGCACAGGTTCTGATTGAACGTGGACAACCTCTGAAATCAATGAAAATCCTCCGGGATATTGAAGTTCTTGAGTCAGGGAACCCAGAATTTTATATAATGAAGGGAACTACTTATTTATTGATGGGAGATATTTCCAAAGCATTAAAAAGTTACAATAAAGCTGTTGAGTCAGATGTTGATAATGAGGAAGAAATTCTATACGGGATTGCATTATCACTTCAACATCAGAATTTCTACAAAGAGTCTGTTAATTTCCTTGAAAGGGCAATGCATTTAGATTCCGGTAATAAAAAATATTTATATGAACTTGGATTTGCTTATGAAAAAATGGGTGATCTGGAAAGAAGTGTTAAACTTTATTTAAATTATCTTGATGAGGATCCCTTTTCAGAGAATACATGGTTTAATCTGGGAGTAATTTATAATAAACTCGGGAAGAAAAAAGATGCTCTGGAAGCCTTTGATTTTACCCTTGCAATTAATGATGGAAATGCTTTCGCATTGTTTTATAAAGCTAATATTCTTACTAATCAGGGTAAATACAAGGAAGCTTTAATTGAATATCTCGATTACATAAAAATTGAATATGACAGTATTGATGGTATTATGGGTATTGCTTATTGTTATGAAAGACTGGGTAAATACGATCTTGCTGAAAAATATTACATGGAGGCAGTAACTGAGGAACCTGAATATGCCGAAGGATGGAACGGCCTTGCCGGTATAGCATACGAAAGAGATAATTTTGAAGAGAGTATTTTTTGTTTAAAAAAGGCTATTAAACTTGATCCGGATAATTCCGAATACCAGATTTTTCTGGCGCAGGTTTTAGACCTGATAGGTGAGGTAGGTGGTTCATATAACGCGTACAAAAAAGCCATGGAGATTGATCCGGAAAATAATGATTATCAATTGGAACTGGCCGAAATGCTTGTGAAAAACAGATTATGGACAGAAACTCTACTGGAACTTGATGTGGGACAAGAGGAAAATGATATGTCAATGCTTAATTATTGTTATCTGGCAATAGCTAATTTTGGAATTGGTAATGAAAAGAAAGGGCTTTCTTACCTTGATAAAGCATTAAAGATAAATCCGGAAATAATGGATACTTTTTATGTCTTTTATTCAGAAGGGGAAAAAAATACGAAAATCAGAAGATTGATTAAAAATTATAAAAAATAAAAAAAATATGAATTTTAATCTTCCTTACATTCCTGAACGGACAAAGAAACCCAGAGGAAATGGGCTTACAATGGTTATGGACAAAGGCCTTAGCACTCGCGAAGCCGAAAACCTGATGCAATCAAGCGGTGAATATACCGATGTAGTTAAGTTTGGTTTTGGTACTGCACTAATTACAAACGACCTTGAATCAAAAATAAAGATCTATAAAGAAGCCGGTGCAACACCCTATTTCGGAGGAACCTTGTTCGAATCGTTTATTATTAGAAACATGTTTGACGATTACCGGAAAGTCCTTGATAAATACCGACTTGAACTTACTGAGGTTTCTGATGGATCAATGATAATACCTCATGATCAGAAGATTGAATATATAAGTAAACTGTCAGACCAGGTGAAAGTATTATCTGAAGTGGGCTCGAAACAAGTTGATATAGTTTTCACTCCTGATGAGTGGGTGTCAATGATGAAAACAGAACTTGATGCAGGAGCATGGAAAGTTATTGCTGAAGCAAGAGAAAGTGGAACAATTGGTATTTATAATAGCGACGGATCAGCAAATACCGAACTGATAAATGATATCATTAAACATGTTAAAATTGAAAATGTATTGTGGGAGGCTCCTATCAAATCGCAGCAGGTTTGGTTTATTAAACTCCTGGGTGCTAATGTGAACATGGGCAATATCGCACCAAACGAAGTGATCTCTCTGGAAGCACTCCGACAAGGACTTAGAGGTGATACCTTCTATGAATTTTTACCTGATGAATTAAGAAAAAAGTAACCGCAGAGAGCGCAAAGAAGGCGCAAAGTTCGCATAAGAATATTTGTACTTTGCGTTCTTCGCGCATCCTTTGCGTACTTTGCGGTTAATTCTTTAATAAATATAACCACAGAGTTCCAGTGTGAAAAGCAGAGATCGGAGAGCCAAGGATTCCATGAAATCATTAACTTATTACTTTTAACTTTCGACTTTCAACTTTTAACTTTTTTGTCTTTATGCAATTACGTGAATCAATTTCG
>JADFUQ010000415.1 GCA_015222065.1 Bacteroidota bacterium | reverse complement strand
CTTGATATTTTAACACCAACATTATTTTTTGATATACCAATTATCTCTCCGATTTCGTTATAAGATTTTTCATCCAAATACAACAAAATAATTGCTTTCTCAATTTCGCTGAGCTTATCAATTGCAGTATATAAATGACTGGTCTTTTCAATGAATTCTTCAGGATTAGTTTCACTAATTACTATAGTATCATTATCAAAAAAATCAGATTTGGTTTTTATTCTATTAATTTTTCTTAACGCTGTAATTGCAGTATTTATCGACACTTTATAAATCCATGATGTAACTTTATTTCTGTCCCTCAAGGAATCAAATGATTTAAATAATTGATAAATAACTTCCTGAAAATTATCCTCCCTGTCTTCCTTCTGTTTGAAATAAATACTATTTACTTTATGGATGATCCCCTGATATTTTTCAATTATTCCGAATAATTCTATTTTATTTATTGATTTCAATACAAACGGTTTATTATGTTTGTTCCATTATAATAGTAGGTTTAGATAGTAAAAAATTACAGAATTTTCGAAAAAAAATGAATCTTGAAGCAGGTTACTTCAACAATTCCCGCAACAATGAGGTAAAACCGAAGATATCTTCTTTTGTAGTATCATAAGATGTCATCCAACGAACCACAGAGGTTTCCTCATCCCAAATATAAAAGAAATATTCCTGCTGAAGTTCAGGAATGACCTCCTTTGGCACCCTTGCAAAAACGCCGTTACTTTCAACCTTTTGCATAATTGTTACTCCGGATATTTTTTCAACCTCCATGGCAAGCAGTTTCGCCATATTATTGGCATGTTTCGCATTTTCATACCATAATCTATTTGTCAAATATGCTTCAAACTGGGCAGCAATAAAACGCATTTTTGATGCTAATTGCATTCCCTGTTTTCTGATATATTTAAAATTTTCGGCTAGATCAGGTTGGGAAAAAATAACTGCTTCACCATACATCATACCGTTTTTCGTACCCCCAAATGACAAAATATCAACACCTGCATCAATAGTAAACTCCTTGAATTCCAATCCGAGATGAACTGCTGCATTGGCAATCCTTGCACCATCCATATGCACCAGCATATTATTTTTATGAGCATAGTCTGCAATCTTCTTTATCTCATCTACGGTATATACAGTGCCAAGTTCGGTTGATTGGGTTAATGAAACGATTTTTGGTTGTGAATGATGTTCAAATCCAATTCCATACATCTGCGAATGGATACCATTAACAGATATCTTCCCATCCGTAGTATGGAGCGGGAGCAGCTTACACCCTGAATATTTCTCAGGAGCACCACACTCATCTTCATGAATATGAGAGGTTTCAGCGCAAATAACAGAATTCCATGACCGGGTTGCAGCCGTCAGACCAAGAACATTCGCGGCTGTACCAATAAAAACAAAAAATACCCGGGCTTCATCCCCAAATATTTCTCTGAACTTCTTAATCGCGCTCCCTGTGTACTTGTCATCCCCATAACCAATTGTATGTCCTGTATTTACCTTATTGATAGCGTCCATAATCAAAGGATGAACGCCGGCATTATTATCGCTTGCAAAACCCCTGGTATTTTTCATAAAGTGGCTTTTTTAATAAATACAATAATAAAATCACTGATCCGGAACCCGAATCAGTGACAGTAAAGGTAGTAATAGATTTGCTTTATAAAATATCAGCCAAGCATAACCTCAGATAACCTTTTATAAAATAATCCCATAAATTTGAAAACATGGAGAGAAAGAAATCCGATTAAAATTCCTGCAATAGCAACAAGAATTGCTAATCCAAGTGTCTCTACACGGAAGAATCCAAATTCCATATAATAATAATTGTATGTAAAAGGAGCAGAAATAAAACTGACTGTTACCGCCATTAACGAAACAGTAATAGCAAATGATAAAACTCCAAGCGGAAAACGCAGGAACAGAAAAGCCAGGCTTTTCCATGTTACCGGATCGGAGAGATATTTTTTAAATTGAGACCATATAGACATCTTCGTATTCTCGGGTTTCTTTATATCAGGAATCTCAGCTTTCAGAACATAGATAGAAAGCTGCTTCTCAAAAACAGAGAACCCGTACCATGCAAGCATCATTAGCAATAAAATTGGTATACCGATCCATATAATAATCAAACCGATACCAACTAATATTCCTGTAATAAGAAAAACAAAATAGAACAGACCAAGCGGAAATGCAAACAACTGATATACAAGACTCAGATAAGCATTTGGGTCAGCAATAATGCTAAAAAACTTTTTTAAACTTTCCATAATATATTATTGTTTACTAGTTCAATTATAAAGACTTTGATAATTTGTATCTGCTGCATTAATGTAAGATTACCATTACGTAATTATTTGGTTTAATAAATAAAGTAATTATTCAGTGTCTTAAGTTTAAAAGTGTCTAAAATGACTAGAATGACTAAAATTTTAAATTTTTATTATCCGTCTTTAATAATCTTTAGGCACTTTTAACTCTAGTTCACTTTAAGTACTGATTAGTTACTAAATAAAAATAAAAAATAAATTTCAAATTTTCTATTATTAAGGGCACAAGAAATTATAAATTTGTATGAATACACTTTTTATGAATATCATTCAAAGAAAAATTTATATTATAAAAAACTAAAGAGGAACTGAAAATGAACACAAAGTTAAATTTACTATTTATAATTATTTTTTCAGTAAGTATCACCTGTAATTACGCAACCGAAAAAAACTCTTCCTTAAACAAAGGAACAGAAAAAGTAGGTGAATATGAAAACACACAAATATATACTGTATTTATGTCTCCCGGAGGGCATTTTGGAACCGGAGGAGCTCCTGAATCACTTACAACAAATCAGGAGCTTTTACTTCAAATTCAAACTGAATGTAATAGAATAGATTTCATTGTAAGAGATATAACAAACCCTGCTATTTCTATCGAAAATGTTTATCATGAATTAGATAGTTTAAAAGAATATATAGATGGAGTGCTTATAATTGGCGAGTTACATGGTGAATACAAATTGGCATTCACAGGATTGCCCACTATTTACGTATATAATCTTTTTGAGTGGATGAATGTTCCTCATAAACTTTTTACTACAGGAGAAGAAGAAGAAAGCATACTTGTGGGAGATACTGAATACCAAAAAGGAAAAATATTAACTGCCGAATTAGACAGAAGAAATGTCTGTTCCTCTTCTGTCAGAGAAAAAATGTTCGAAGACCTGATATATAAAATTAAACTTATCCAAACTATCAGGAAGCTTAAGGAATCCAGAATATTAGTTGTAGCGCCTCATCAATACATTGCCCAGGTAGATTACCAGGGAGACAGACAAAAAACCTTTCCTGAAAATTATAATAGTTTATATACCAATACATTAAAAGATAAACTTGGCGTAGAACTTGTACAGGTAAACCCGGAAGAATTTTATGAAATGTATAAAGAAACCAGCAATAAAGAAGCAGAAAAAATTGCTGAAAAATGGATTGAGGAGGCACAGTCTGTAACTGCTGCAAAATCAGAAATAATAAGAACAGCAAAAGCATACCTTGCTTTCGAAATATTAAGAAAGAAGTATAATTGTAATGCAGTTTCAACTCATATGAGGTCACTTACCGGGAGTGGAAAGGTGAACGATAGATTCTGGCCCGGATTAGGTCTGGAATGTGGTTTTAAGACAAGAGGAATACAGGCTATTTGTCAAAATTATCCAAATATATTAGTAACCCAGCTTCTAGGATATTTCCTTACAGGCAGACCAAGCATGCTTGGCGATCTCATGATAGATACACGGAACTCAGTTGCCATACTAACCCACTGTGGTGCACCAATTAATCCCTATGGAGAAAATGGGAACCGGGTTCCATACAGTATAACTACTCATGCTGAAAGTCCGTTAAGAGATACTCAGGATCCTGGTTCTGCTACGGGATTGCATATTGAATGGCCTGTTGGTGAACCAGTTACTTTTTGGAAAGTTTATGTGATGCACAATAAAATAGGAGTTTTTACCGGCAAAACAGTTGATGGGCATCTTCTGTATAAAAACCTGGATGATATAATGTGCAGAACAAAATTAATTGCCAGGATTGAGGCAAAACCGGTACAGCAGCATTTTTCTCCTGATGAATACGGGATTCACAGGGCAGCAACTCTTGGTGACCTCAGGGAGAAAATAAAAGATTTATCTATATTAATTGGGTTTGATGTTATGGAAACAGACAAGTAATAAATATGTATCGGAATTTAACTTCGTTGACCGCGTTTGCATATTACTAATTTTCATTATTTGCATTTTCTTTCAATTCACCTCGAAACTCTTATTGGGTATAGCTTTTATTATCTTCTGGCTTTTTTGTCTCCTTTATTTGATTTAAGAACAAGGAACACCGATTCACCCAGTGAAACAGCAACTTTGTTGCTCCCCGCTTTGCGGGGGTTTCACGGGGTAAACGATTTGTGAAGTAACTGTAAATCTGAAATCTAAAATCAGCGTTCCTTGTTCGATATTCAATTTTACTAAAACTTACCGACTTTATGGGCAGACACTAATTAGTTCAGAACTTCTCATCATACCTGGTCCAAAGCAGGTCGCCCAGTTCCCATGCTTTTTCTACCACCTTTTCGCCCCATGTGATTGTATAGTTTGTAAGGTATTCTATTACCTTTTTATGTTTTCCCGCTTCATACAATTCCAATGCTTTTTTCTCTATTTCTGCTTGTTTTATAAATAGCTCCTTTTGCAAAGGATCCCAGACCTCATCCACATCATGCCGCATATCGCCCCACCGCTGTGCTGTAAGTGTACCAAGGCGGTTAAAAGCCCACCATGCCGATCCCCGGTTAAAACCATTTGGTCTTCCCGGAACTTTATACGGACCAGGCATATCAGATATATTGCAATAGACAGGAATATAGATTGATGAAGCTACATTATCCTGTGCCATCCATACTATTCCACCAACCTGATCAGGCAACCAGTTGCGGCACTGAATAATAGTTGCATACATTGTGTACCAACGAGCAATAGTCCTTTCACCGCGCCAGTCCCAGCCACCATTTATTTTATGGAGCTTATTTTCATCATACGGCATAAAAGGGTTAGCAAGCGGTGATATAACTGTTTTTCCATCCGCATCGGTAATTGTCAAATTTTTTATCATATCAAATGGAGTATCTTCGTAATAATCTTTAAACAGTGATACCAATTTTTCAAGTGTTACAGGTTCATCCGGCTTAACTGAAAACAGATAATTTTCAGCCCGTGGATCAAGATTCAATGATGGTGCAAGAATATCGAATATACGCCATTCTCTTCTTCGTGAAGCAAAAGAAGTACGGCTCTCCGGAGCATAAGCATAACAAAACCTGAATTCTCCATCTTCAGGATTCCACCAGTCATTTTCTTTAGCTACTTCTAAAATGTTATCCGATGCCATAAAGTGATCCGGGTCATTAAGGTCAATTTCCTTTATCGTACTGGCATTAGCGTTTACAGAAACATGGTCGTCAGGGACACGTTGTGCTACCCATATTGATCCGACTTTTCCCTTTCCCGGACCAAGAATCTCTAAATGCCATACTTCCTCAGGGTCGGCAATTGTGAGAGTTTCACCTGAATCGTTCCATCCATATTTTGCAGTAAGCTTACCTGCCATCCTGATCGCTTCCCTGGCAGTTGTACACCTTTCAACCATCAACCTGCAAAGGCGCTGGCAATCTATTAATCCTGCATCAGACTGCAGTTCGCTCCTTCCTCCGAAAGTGGATTCCCCAATGCCAAGCTGATGTTCATTCATGCAGGGGTATGCTGTATTTATGTAAGCATAGGTATGCTTAACCTGTGGGATCTCACCAATTTTATCATGTCTGTACATAGGCATGGCACAGGAATCGTCAGAGACCCTCTTATACATAACTGAAACACTCCCGGGATCATGATCTTTTGCAGCAACAATATCTATCCATGAACGGGTACGATGTGAATCATCTGTATGAGATGTAAATACCGAACCGTCAGCAGAAGCAAGTTTTCCTACTGTAATGCTTGTACATCCGTCAGGAAATCCTCCTTCCCAGTCTGGTTTATCCTGGCCAATCACTGTGTTAGAGACAATTATTATAAAAAACAGGACCTGAATTACTAAAATTATCTGTTTGATTTTCATTTTTAAAACATTTTTTGTATTTTTATTAAAATTTAGGCACAAAATAACAATTATTCGAATACTATTATCTTCAAATATCTGATTAAATAATATCTGATAATTATTATAATCAGTATCCCAATTTAACGATACAAATCAGATCAATCTTTTTTTGCAAACGCAGCATTATGGATAAATTGACATATAAAAGGAAACTTGTTGAGAAGTGTCTGGAGCAGCAGGATCAAAATGTGCTGAACGCTAAAAGTGCGATGGATGATATACAGGAAAGTGCCATAGATTATGGTCAACCTCAGGAGCATTACGATTCATATAAATCACAACTTCTGAGAAAAAGGGATGTATTTGCAAAACAATATGAACAGGCAAAAATTGAACGGAAGTTACTGGAAAAAATTAATGTTGAAAAAGTTTGTAAATCAGTAGGCTTCGGAGCTGTGGTAGTTACAGACGATCAGAACTTTTTTATTTGCATAAGTTTAGGAAAAATAAGCTTCAATAATGAAACAATTTTTGGTATTTCTTTAAAAGTGCCGCTATACAAGGTAATGGGAGGATTAGAAAAAGGCAATACATTCGAGTTTAACGGAAAGAAATATCAAATTAAAGATATTTATTAACCTTTTGTATAATCTGCCTTCTTATGCTCCCACTTCAGAATTATCATTTTCCCTTTCTCAATCTCCAAACCCTGCTGATCCCATGAGATGTTCCGACGCTATGGGCAGGAAAAACGCCCTGGCTTATTGCTCGTATATCTTCAATAGTGTAAAAAGCTTTTGGGTTGAAATTGTTAATTTTCTCCACAACAACAGGGGCATCATGCCTTTTGATTATGGAAAAAATCACATGCACTTTTTTGTCTTTTCCCATTGCGTCAATTTCCGTTATTCCAAACCCCATTTCACGTAACGCTTTTATTAATTCTGAAGCATCTTTCTGGGTAATAATACGAAGAACAATTAATCCCATTGCCAGTTTTTCCTCTACTTTCATCCCAACATAATTCCCAATGGCAAATCCACCTGCATAAGCAATATAACAAACAGGATTGCTTAAATTTTGCATTATTTTGCCAATAGCCATTATCCAGATCAGTATTTCAAAAAAACCTAAAACCGGAGCAAGTAATTTCCTGCCCTTTGAAATCATAATAATTCTCATTGTACCAATAGTGACATCGCAAATTCTGGCTAAAAAAATCAATAATGGTAAAAGAAAATAAACATAAAGATCTGTTCCGAAAAAATTAGTATCCATTGATAAAACTTTGTTAATAAAAATTATTAAAAAAATACCTGAATCATTGTACAAAGTATGTCATTTTTTTGAAATTTGCGTTACTCTAATAAAAAAACAACCATGGGAAATAAAAGATTCAAACAAATAAAAATCCGGATAATTTGCTTATTTTTTTTCACTACCCTGCTATCCGTTTTCTCAGGCTGTTCTAGGGGTAATACCGAAAAAGCAATGAGTTCTATATCTCATGAGAATCTGATAGAATCGGTAAACTACCTGTCATCCGGGGAACTTAAAGGAAGACTTGCCGGAAGTGATAGTTATAATATAGCTGCTGAATATGTAGCTGACCTTTTTAAGAAATACAATCTTGAACCATTGGGTGATTCCGGTTATTTCCAGTATTTCAGCATTGAACATAATGATTTAAATACCAGCAAGTTAAGTGTTGTTTTTAATGAAAAAGAAAAAGAATATAAATTTGGCAGTGATTATGTTTGTCGTGGTATGACAGAATCACAATACACAAAAAGCAAGCAAACTATGAATATTGTGGGAATTCAATATGGATCTCATCCTAAATTAAAAGATGAATATATTGTTGTTGGTGCTCATCTTGACCATGTTGGTGCACAGGCAAATGAGATTTTTTTCCCAGGAGCAAATGATAACGCTTCAGGTATAGCTGTGATACTTGAAATTGCCAAAGTTTTTAATAAATTTAAACTTCAACCGGAATAGGATAGTAAGTTGAGTAGGTTGAGTGGTTGAGTAGTTAAGCAGGTTTCGGATTACGAGTCACGTGTTACGGGTTCTGATTTGTCTATAATTCATTACCAGGGATATTGCCAATGCAGCTAAATAAAAATACAGAGTCAGTGAATCAACTATATCCTGATTAAAATTCATACCAGTTATCCTGTCTGCCAGGTATTTAATATATGAATTTGGCAGGTTATTCATACCCATCTTTTCCAGTATCCTGAAATGCCAGTCAGTTAAAGGACAATATCCCATGCCATAAAGCAACCCCAAACCTCCCCATGATGCACCTGTTAATAATAATAAATAGAGGTTTGCTCTGCGGGTTTTCTTCCATATCCAACCAAAAAGATTAAAAATAATCAGGGAAGTATGAAAAACTACAAAGAATATATCAAGAAACCGGTACATAACAATACTTTTAATACAAAACTAAGTTAAACTTACAGAAAGGTAACTATTTAGTGTCTGTCTATAAATTCAAATAAATATTAAAAAAAGTACCAAAAAACAAATTACAAATTACAAATAAATTTCAAATATCAATTACCAAACCTGCCCGCCGTACCAAAGGCACTTTGGGCAGGCGGGTGACTGTAACTGTTTTGATCATTGAATTTTTGAATATTGTGATTTATTTACTCACATAATAATTAATTTTCAAAGGTGTTCATGAGACCACTTCGTTCAGTTGAATTTTGCCTGCCCCGTAGG
>JADFUQ010000414.1 GCA_015222065.1 Bacteroidota bacterium | reverse complement strand
TTTGATATTATGCACTTTATGCAAATTATTGTTTTTGTAACTAATTAAGATATAAGTATTTATTTCATCTGCGAAACGTTAGTAATTTTATTAATGACTTAACTCTTTTTTAATTGCTTTATTTATAAATTTATTAAATGGGAATTGGATTCTAAATATTTTGGTAAGCTTCTCAAATAATTTCTCCGAAGTCCAAAAAGCATCATCAACTTTGTGAACTACCGCGTAATGTTTGTTTTTAAGTAGATCGATATCTGCAAAATCTTTTGGAAAACCTTTTGGAGCTAATTTTAGTTTTTCACCATATATTCTGTCAAAGTGTTTTTTGAAAGTCTTATTATTTATTATTTCTTTATAGTCATCAATATTTTCGAAAATCGCTGTTCTAATTGCTTTTAAATTTTTCGATTCCGGCATATAAACACCTCCAGCAACAAACGACTCATTTGGTTCTATATGAACATAAAACCCGGCAAAAGGACCTTTTCGCCCTCCTTTGGCGATATAGGCCCCAAAGTTTGTTTTGTATGGTAATTTGTTTTTTGAAAATCTAACATCTCTGAATATTCTAAATGAACATTCCTTAGCACTTGTTACATCTATCTCTGAATCAATATCTTTGATAACCAGAATTAGAATCTCAATAAATTGGTCAAACTGTTTTTTTGCTTCAACGTATAATGCTTTATTTGCATGAAACCAATCCCTGTTATTATTTCTTCTTAATTGAATAAGAAAATTAATTGATATTTTCAAATCCATTTGAAATGACTTTTATATTGATATTTCTTTTTTAATAATATTCAGAAAGCGCGTTGTTGATATATAACGATCGGCTAACAGTTTACCGTTATAAATTAAATTAAAAACACTATAAACAGATGGTGCTTTCTGTGCCTGAATGGCACTTTTGAGTTCGATAATTTTTATCTCTAATTTCTCTTTTTTAAGTATAGGTTCACATTCTTCAATAAAGCGAGCAACCCAGGGACATTGTTTCGTATAGATAATCGTTAGTCCTTTATATTTTTCCAATTCAGCTTCCCAGTTATTTATTGATGGTAAAGGTCCTTTTCTGAATTGTTTAACCATTAATTGCTCTTTACCGGATTCTGCTATTATATCATAATCATTCTTAATAAAGATCTCCTTATTAGTCATAAAAGATTTATCACTTGTTACAACAGCAACACCCAACATATCTTTTCCATCCCTTTCAACCTCTTCAATTAATAAACTTCCCAATCCCTGGTGTTGATATTTTTTCCCATTCGTCCATAGACAATGGATAAACATATATCCTTTTGCATTAACTGATCGCCAGCAATGTTCTCCTGAGACATATTCAATAAATCCAACTGGTTTCTTTTCACCTTTCAAATATAGCAGCTTTGTTTTCAATCCATTTTCATATTGTTCTTTAAGCCAATCGACTTTTTTATAATAAAACTCATGTTTTGGATTTATGAAACAAATTACCTGTGGATATTCTGAAATATTATCAATTGTTACTTCAATAATTGTAGTTTCTAAACTCATATTACCCTATTATTAATTTATAAATTTGATTGTGTTATTGTAGTAAAAACGGATTCTATATAATACTACTTTTCTTAATAAAATGTAATATCCGTATCCCCTTTGATACATTTCCTGTTTCCAGTACTTAAATTTTCAGGTTTTGTAAAAATTTGTATTTTAAACTTTTGCAGACCCTAATGGTTTGTACATTATTGGATTGTGTAGGCTTTTACTATCAGGATTTTTTATTAGAACAAGTTTTTTGATCCAATGAGTCAGGAAACCCTTAGGGTCACCTGAAAACATATGAGCAAACCGCTAAGAGTCAATCGTAGATTTGCCCCCTTTCTTTCTTGTCCTTTTGAATACTATATACGCCATCAGTAAGACTATTGCTGTGATAACGATCCACCAGAGAAATTGTTTTGGGGGAATTACCGTGATCGTTTTGAACCCTTTATAGATAACCGGAGCCTGAGAGAAATTGTAAAAACCGAATTTGCCATTCCGATACATACTATTCGCAATATAACGCTGTGGCTAATTTGCCCGAAGGTTGTAGTGCATATAACGTTCGGGATTTCAAAATAACTGATGCGGTGCTCTGAAAATTCTAATTCGCATAGAACTGTTCTGGTCAGCTTAAGCCACTTAGTTAGTAATTTAATATTTATTTAAAGGGATTTGTTTTTTTTTAAAAAAATTCCAAACATGTCATTCATTAACAGTCTTTCGTAGGTATCCATGTTTGTATGATAACCACGTCCGTATTCAATCGTCCAGACCTTCTTCATAACCTTTTCTATACTCTTCCTTTGCTTTTTTTAATGTTCTTTTAATCGATCCCCAGACGTTTCCGGCTTCTTCTCCAATCATTTCCCATGTACTTCCATCGGATTCTCTGACCCTTTTTATTTTTTCACGGATCATATCCATCTTATTATGAATATCCTTTATTTTCTCTTCATAATTTTTTTTTGTTTCCGTATCAGCATTTTTCATACTGATATCCAATGCTTCCAGGTAAGTATTCAGTCTTTCAACCTGTGCTTCGAGTGTTCTGATATATTGCTCTTTTTTGTTAATCATTATCTTTTTATTGAATATCTTTTTTGAGATAAAGATGGCAAAGCATTTTGCTAAAAATTATCCAAATACCTCTTTTAATACACGTTTTGATTTCCGGTAACCTTTCTCAATCAATTCAGGGATATGTTTTGTGTTTGACAGGCCCCGGGAACTGCCCCGCTGCCAAATGCTACACCTATTCTTACTATTTCGGGGTTTTTTCTTTAATATCTTCTTCAGAAAACTTTTTGAATGTATCATTTATGGCGTTGGTTAATCTTGTCAGACTATCTTCAATTCCATCCTTTATTGAATTAAATGTTTCTTCGTTTGTATCACGAAAATCTCTGGCTTTTTGCTGAATTGATTCTTTTTTCGCACGCAATTCATCAGCTTTTTTTGTGTATTTTGCTTTCACATCAGTTTTTGCATTTTCTGCTTTTTCTTCCAGTTTACTGATTTCGGCATCCCATTTTTTTAATTGGTCTGCCAGCTTGTCTATATATTCTTCCCTTTTTCCCATAATACATATATTTAATTGTTAAACTTCAGAATATTTTCTATACTATATTTCTATTCAAAATTTTCAATATCTGCTAAATCCTGGTGTCTTTTGGTTGCATAGCTGAATTTCTTTTATCTCCTTACTTATTATACAGCCTTAATATTCTACTGCAAATTACCATATAATTCCATAAAATGCAATTAAAAACGGATTCAGGATATTACTTGTTCAGGAATGGTGGAAAGGTTGTCTCCGGTTAGTATTTCGAACCTTTATAAAAATATGCAGGAACCCCTTTGATACCGGGATCAGCTTTAAAAAGTCCGCCACTATATGGATATTTTTCCTGTTCATCCTGCGGTATTCCCTGATTTGCAGTGGTGATAAACAGTGTTTCAAGCGTTTCTCCTCCGAAAGCACACGAAGTAACATTAAGAACGGGTACATTAATTTTATACAGCAGTTTGCCATTAACCGGGTCCCAGCATCCCACAGCAGATCCTCCCCATAGTGCAATCCATAAATTGCCTTTGGAATCAATAGTCATTCCGTCAGGATGGCCCATATCCGGGTGTATTACAACAGCATCTCTTAAGAAAGATATTTTTCCGGTTGTTATGTCATAATCATACTCCCTTACTTTCCCGGTGGGAGTATCGATATAGTACATTTTTTTATTATCGAGTGACCAAACAATACCATTTGAAATACTTACACTATCATTTTTTTTTTCAATATCTCCATTATTATTGAGGCAATAAAGAGCACCCGCTTTCTGTTTGCCGGTCAGAGACATAGTTCCTGCCCACAGTGTCTGCCTGCAGGGTCACATTTCCCATCATTAAAACGTATCTCAGAACTGTTTTCAACAGGATTTACAATAAATGAAATTGAATCAGTTTTAATGTCATAATGATAGATACCATCTTTAAGCGCAACCAGCAGACCACCTTTTTCTGAGGGAGCGACAGTTCCGATCCTTTTGTTCAAATTAAACTACTCATCTTCAGCAGATACCGGGTTGAATTTATGGAGGATGCCTTCTTCAATATCTATCCAGTAGAGCAATTTTTCCTTTTGATTCCATATTGCACCTTCACCCAGTGTGGCTTTTGCATCCAGGATCAATTCAGCCTTCATAATTTTAGGTTTTTCAGGAGTGCATAGTGTCAGTAAAAGCGAAATGATGAGCGATATTATGAACAATATTTTTTTCATTTTCTTATCTTTTTTTGTACAATATTCCGATTTAGTTTAACTAATATAGGAACATGGTCCAGAAATAGCCAAAAATACATCAATTATTAAAATTTCAGGATAATATTTCAAATAAACAATTAAAATAAAACCAATAGTATTCTTCGTGATTTATTTTGAAATATTAACCATTTCGCGGAACAAATCTTTGTTTTCTTTGATCTTTTGTTCATTGCCATAAACACAGAAAGCATCCTGTTTTAGAATATCCTGAACAGTTTTTTCGAAATCTTTTATGTTCTGCACGGTAGTTGAGAGAACTGCAGACCTTTCATTCTTAATATCCTCGATTATAGTTTTCTCGAAATACCTTTGAATTGAAATGTCTCCCTTTTGTGAAGCAGTCAGAGGCTGGTCCATTCCTGAGATTGTTCCAATCAGAAAGCGGGTCATTGCTTTTTCATCGGCTTCAAAGTTATGCAGGAATCCCGGAGTAGCATCGTAATTTTCAAGGGTTTCTTTCAGGTTCGGGTCACGGTATGAAGCAAAGAAAACATCTCCTGAGGGAGAAAATCCACAGAATCCACCGTAAGCTCCTCCAATTACACGAATTTGATTTTGCAGCCAGTCTGTAGAAAGGATTTGATTAAGAACGCGCATTTTACCATCCCATTCGTAACCCAATTTTTTAAAATTGTATCCTTTAATCACATATTGTACTTTAGATGCAGTAAGTAATCCTTCGTTTTTGTTAGTAAAATCAAATTCCCATTCTGCAATTTGATCCTGTCCTTCGGGAAGGGAACTTGCAAGTTTTTCGAATCCGGCAGAGAAAACTTCCATATCTTCTTTACTGCAGGTAACAGATGAAATAAGGTTCTTTTGAGTAAATAACAAAGAGGCGGTTTGAGTAAGGTTTTTAACGATCTCTTCGCTGTGTTCGTCAAACTTGTTTACGAGGTCGGTTATAAAGCGGTAATATTCCAAACCATCGGTAAATTCATTGAATATTCCAGTATTGGAATAGTACGATGCTAATCGTATCATCGCATAACGTATTCCGTTTTGTTTGATATTGGCATCAACCCGGGCCTGGTGTCTGACTAATAAAGTTTTTAACCTTTCAATATCGGTGAAATCAGATTTATTTATTATCTCACCGGTTAATTCGAACAGTTTATCAGCTTTATTGGTTGTTGCTTTTGACGTGACAACAAATTTCGGCAATAAATTGTCATCCGATTTATTTTCAAGAAAAGTGTTTGTCCTTGTATAGAATCCACCGGTATTAATATTTAATGCATTATCAAGTTCCCCAAAGGTGAAATTTTCAGTATTTAACTTTCCAAGAACTGATGACAATAGTGAAGCATAAGGAACTAATTCTTGTGGAAGTGCCCTGACGTTAAAATAGAAATTAGTATATAAAATATTATTGGTAAAATCGTTGTAGTGAACCACCGGGATATTGGCAATTGATTTTTCCTCAACCGGATACCATTCAACTTCTTTATTTATATCAGCAATATCTAACAGAGGGATAGTTGCCAGGGCTTCGGGTGGGTCTTCACGTTTTTGGTGTGCTAATAATTTTTCAGTTTCATTAATGAGTTTTTCAAGACCTTCTTCATCGAGAGTGGATTTATAAGCGGCCAGTTCTTCCACAGTTCTTTTATTAATCTCCTTTTGTAAGCCGGGTTGTGGTGTGAGTACCATCAATAATGCATGAGAATTTGAGATCAGATATTCCTTTATGGTTGACTCAAGCAAATCAGTTTCAAATGCTCTTTTAACTTTCTCAAGAGGTTTGTTAAACTCGAGTCCCAGGAATGGGTCGTTGTTGAAGAACCATCCGGGATAGCTCATCATCAGGTATCTTAATCCTTTTTGCGGAGTATTACCTTCTTTAAGGTTAAATTCCATCCGGTTTAGAATACCTTCCACCATTGATTTATCAAGTCCTTCATTGGCAACTTTCTTAAGAGTTCCAAAAACAATTTCTTTGAATTCATCTTTGTCTTCAGCATTTGCATTCTGTACTATAATTTCAAAAACATTTTGCTGTGACTCATTATATGATGCACGTATGTCACGACCAATTCCGGCTTCCTGAATAGCGAGACGTAGCGGAGCTGATTCGTGATTGACTAAAGCTTCGGATAGCACATCAAAAACCATGCATAAAGCACGGTCGGTATTTTTACCTGCAACAAAGCTAAAGCTTAGGTAGGTTTTATTCTCTGTTGAACTTCCATCGGGTACAGCATAGGTTTTTTCTACTACTTTCATTTCATTGAATGGTTCCTGAAGTGGAATTTCAACTTTTTTATCTGATTTTTCATACTTTGAGAGATATTCAGTATCAATGAATTGCAGTTCCCGGTCAAGGTCAGCATTTCCGTAAAGCAGAATATAACTGTTTGAAGGGTGGTAAAATTTTTTGTGGAAATTAATAAAATCTTCATAGGTTAGTTTTGGTATAGCACCAGGGTAACCACCTGAGCATACACCGTAAGTATTGTCGGGAAAGAGGTGTTTGTTCACCTGGTAGTTAAGTTCACTGGCAGGATCAGAAAAAGTGCCTTTCATTTCGTTATAAACGACGCCTTTATAAACGATCTCACCCTTTTTATCGGTTAATTCACGATGCCAGCCTTCCTGTTTGAAAATTCGCGGATCGTTGTAAACCAAGGGATTAAAAACCGCATCAAGGTAAACATGCATCAGGTTAAAGTAGTCTTTGTTATTCATGCTTGCAACAGGGTAGGTTGTTACATCAGCACCTGTCATTGCATTAAGGAATGTATGCAAAGAGCCCTTTGACAAGACATCAAAAGGACTTTTTACAGGGAAGTTTTTAGAACCATTCAGTACAGAATGCTCCATAATATGAGGTGTGCCATAATCGTTTTCAGGAGCTGTTTTAAAAGCAGTGTTAAAAAGTTTGTTGACGTCGTCGGCAGCAATTTTCAGTAAGTGAGCACCGCTTTTTTCGTGCGAGAAGTATAGACATTCCACATTTATTTCCTGCACAAACTTCTTCTCAACCAATCTAAAACCATGATAGGTTTTATTGACTTCGTATTTTTTATTTGGTGTACATGCCATAATTAAAGCAATAAACAATTTTGAATCGAGCTTGCGAGCTTCGCAACCGCTAAAGCTTTATGCGAACGCGATCAACGAAGTTAAATTCCAATACGTTAAGTTAATATTTTTTTTCAGGTCTGGAGCATTTCCTTTCTTCGTTGTTTAACCACCATTTCCGCTGCTTTGATTACAGGATATGCAGTGGGTGGTCCGGTTAGAAGAGGATGTGTTCCAATCTGGGAAGTAAGCAAAGCATTGACAGTCATCTGGTTTTCTATTACAAGGCCAATTAAATTGATCAATTCCCCGGTACTTGACGCACCAATAACTTCCCCTCCAATAATAATTCCGTCTTCATGTGTTACAATCAATTTAACAAGTTGCTTTTTGGTTCCTTCCATTGTTCCAGGATGTTTATCGATTCCTTCAAATGTACCGGTAACAACATTAAATCCTCTTTTATTAGCCAGAGTTTCAGTTACTCCGGCTACGCCAAAACCTGTATCTCCGATAGATGTGCAAAAAATGGAGATAGTCCCTTTAAATGATCTAAGGGTGGAAAGTCCAAACAGGTTCATTCCAACTATTCTTGCTTCAGAGCAGGCTGTTGATGCAAGCATAAGACTTTTTATACTACTAGTAATGAAGCTGTGTTTTTCAGCGCAGTCGCCAATAGCAAAAATGTCCTCATTTGCTGTATGCATATATGCATTTACCTTAATAAAGCCTAATTCATTAATTTCTATTCCTGATTTTTCTGCAAGAGCCGAATTGGGGTGATACCCGGTAGATAAAATTACTACATCTGCTTCAATAGTATCTCCATTATTTAAGAGAACCCGGGAAACTTTTCCTTCTCCCTGAATCTCTTTAACTCCATTGTTGGTGATTATTTGCACCCCTCTTTCTTTAAGAATTTCTTCAGCCCTGATAGTAAGTTCATCATCAAAAGCTAATTGTAGTATATGAGGCAGAACTTCTACCAGTGTAACATCATTGGCAACTTTGTTTAACTCGTCTGCTATTTCGACACCTATGAATCCGCCTCCAATAATTACTATCCGATTACAATCTTTGATCTGAGTTATTAAACTATCGAGATATTTTTTGTTTTTAGGAATAGTAAAGACATTCTCCAAATTGGTTCCTTTCAGCCATTTTGGGACTGTTGGTATTGATCCAGTTGCTATAATGAGCTTATCAAATTCTATCTTGGTACCATCAGAGGTTTTGCAGAATTTCTTTTCCTGATCAATAGAAACAGCTTTATCAATTTTCAATCTTACCCCAAGGTTAGTAAACGTTGCATCAGGAATTAGATTTTTTTCAGAGTTTCCCAATGACCCAAAAATGTAAGGTATTCCGCATGGTACCAATACCTCTTCTTCCTTGCGTAATAATAAAAAATCTTTATTGGGATAAAATGATTTACCCGTGGTTACAGCTACAATTCCTGCGGCGCTCCCGCCAATAACCAATACATCTGTTTTTTGCATTTAAATTACCTCCTTGTAAATTAAAAAAAAGACTTCTGATTCATAAATAAACTGGTTTCTATCTTTACAATTTGTCATGTGAAAAATACATATTATATTAGAGATCTGCAATAATAAACTGTAAAGCAATATAGCCCTCACTGCAACACAATATCTCTTAGTTGGCTCTTAACTTACCAAAAGATTTAAACAGAAAAGTAGTACCTGCAATTGCAACTAATGCCAGAATTGTCCCTTGTCCCGGTTTCAGGTAAACAAAACTACCGATAGAGAAAAGGGAAGAATAAATACTTATTATACCAACAAAAACCATCAGTATTTGTACAGGCATTTCCCAGGCTAGTCCTTTGTCCTGTTCATCAACGGGATCTCCATCTTGTCTGGCATTCTCAACAACTCTTTTCCATCCAGGTCCACCTGGTCTTGTAAGACGGTAGAAGCTACGAAGTGTTTCTGTTGTTTCCGGTCTTGTGAGAATCATACCAAGGACCCATGAAATTGTAGTACCAATAAGTGCAATAAGAAGCTTAATTGGAAAAACTGTACCGGATAATGCTTTAGCACCCATTTCGTGATAATCGGCAGGAAGAGGATAAACATGTTCAAATGTCTCGGCCAGATGCAGATCATTCGTGAAAAAGACCAATATAATAGCAAGGGTAGTAGCAGCAACCATTGCAAAGATTTCAGTCCATGCATTTATCCGCCACCAGAACCAGCGAAGAAGATATATCAAACCTGATCCCGCACCTGACAATAGCAAAATGTTAAATGCCTGGGTAGCATCTTCGAGGAAAAGGAGCGATACAAGTCCTGCCAGGACCATTAATGAAACAGTTGATATCCTGCCCATAAGCACAAGTTCTTTTTCAGGTGCACCGGGTCTTACAAACCTTTTATAGAAGTCATTTACAATATATGATGAACCCCAGTTAAGGTGTGTGCCAATGGTTGACATATAGGCAGCAATAATTGATGCAACTACAAGACCAAGCCATCCGGGGGTAAGTTTTGAAAGCATCACAGGGTATGCAACGTCATCTTTCAGGTATTGATCGGCTATTTCAGGAAACTCGGCTTTGATTGAAGCAAGGTCGGGATAGATGATAATAGAAGCAAGGGCAACGATAATCCATGGCCATGGTCTTAAGGCATAATGAGCAAAATTAAATAGCGTTGTAGCTCCAATAGCATTTTTTTCGTTTTTGGCAGCAAGCATCCTTTGAGCGATATATCCTCCACCGCCGGGTTCTGCCCCTGGGTACCACACTGCCCACCATTGCACAGCAATTGGAATAATTAGCAAGGGGATATAAATCGAAGGATCAGAAAAATCGGGAACAAAACTGAGTTTTTCCTGGAGAGCAGGATGGCTTAACATATTTGTAAGTCCGCCAACCTCAGGTTGATTTACCGCAACAACTGCTGCTAAAACTGCTCCGAACATAGCGATACTGTATTGGAAAAAGTCTGCCCATATAACTCCTTTTAACCCGCCAAGTGATGAATAAAGCACAACTACGACTGATGCTCCTACAACTGTAACCCAGGGTTTAAGACCAAGCATTACAGCACCTATCTTAATTGCAGCAAGGGTTACAGTCCCCATTATCAGTATGTTAAAAAAGAACCCAAGGTAGATAGACCTGAATCCCCTGAGGAATGATGCAGCTTTTCCACTATATCGTTTTTCATAAAATTCAAGATCGGTAATTACATTTAATCGACGCCATAATTTGGCATAGATAAATACGGTTACCATACCTGTAATCAGAAATGCCCACCATGCCCAGTTTTTTGCAACTCCGTTTTCTCTTACCATACCGGTAACGAGATTCGGTGTGTCGGCAGAGAAAGTGCAGGCTACCATCGAAATTCCAAGTAGCCACCATGGCATACCTCTTCCGCCAAGGAAGAACTCAAGTGAGCTTTTACCTGCCGTTTTTGAAGCTATCCAGCCAATTGATAATACGATA
The DNA here is from genome assembly GCA_015222065.1 of Bacteroidota bacterium. Lineage (GTDB taxonomy): Bacteria > Bacteroidota > Bacteroidia > Bacteroidales > VadinHA17 > JADFUQ01. The sequence goes on along the minus strand of JADFUQ010000414.1, from coordinate 9,102 downwards.
ATAAAAAAAATTGCAACAATAGTCCAGTCAAGATTGCCTAATTCCATAATTTTAAAAATGATAAAAACCCGGAAATACGGGTGATTGGGGGTTAATAAAAGGATTAATATTCGTCACTGTTCATAGCAAAGATTGGTTTATTTGAAATCCAGCGACCACGGGTAAAGTCAGGAAAATCCTGTGGTTCCCCGCCATTGGCAATTGATCTCTCAGATAGCGGAGTAATTGCACTCCAGGCAGCAGCATCATATGCATCTAATGGTGGTTTTACCTTTCTTTTTACCGATTCAATAAAAGCATTATCGATAAAGAAATCCATTCCTCCGTGTCCCGAGCCTGTTGCAAATTCACCATAACGTTTCCATAATGGATGGTCATATTTTTCAAGCCATGGTTGCATATCTTCCCACACGTGTGGTTCGCTCTTACCTTCAATATAAATTCTTCTAGTATGTTCGTCAAAATCTGTAAGCCCTTTTGTGCCCTGAAGATGAAAGTTAAGAGAATAGGGGCGGGGCAGATTTGTGTCATGGGTTACCAGTATTGTTTCTCCATTAGCTGTGTTTATTAGGGTAGTTACTACATCGCCAAGCTTCCATTTGATTTTTGCATTGGGATGATCTATCCCTCCTTCAGGGTGATTTACGATATAATCGTGTAAACCGCGCGACTTTGTGGCTGTTGAAGTGAGTGAAACAAACCGGTTACCCCTGTTGATATCCAGCCAGGTAGCAATAGGTCCTGCTCCGTGAGTAGGGTAGAGATCCCCATTTCTTTTAATAGAGTGCTGTGTGCGCCACCGTGCTTCTCCATTTGAACCTTCTCCAAAATTTACACCCGGACTGAATTTCACACCTCTCAGATCATGCCGGTATCCGCAGCGGGCATGAACAGGCTCTCCAAAAACTCCCTGCCTTACCATGTTCAATACCGCCATAACATCGCGGCGGTAACAGACATTTTCCATTATCATACAGGGAACCCCGGTTTCTTCATATGTGTTTACAAGATCCCAGCATTCCTGTAAAGTATTTGCCGCTGATACTTCAACCCCAGCATATTTTCCTGCTTTCATTGTTGCAACAGCCATTTTTGTGTGCCATAGCCATGGTGTGGAAATTATTACTCCATCAAGGTCGTCTCTTTCAAGCAGTTGCTCAAACGAATATTCATTTTCATCATAAACAGTAGCTTCCTTATGACCGGCATTTACGATCATTTCCTGTGCCTTTTTGTTTGCTTCAGGATCGATATCGCAGAAAGCAGGAACAATTACATCTTTGCGGTTAAGTATGTTCCCAAGATGACTGCGTCCACGACCTCCTACTCCGATAAATCCTATGCGTGGTGTTTTGGAAGATAAGTCTGAGGCAAAAGATAAATGCGGAGCCAGTGAAATACCTATACCGGATAGAGCTGCTAATTTAATAAAGTTTCTTCTGTTAATATTCGAATCAATTTTTTTTGAGACTTTTTTATCTGCCATAGTTTAAATATTTAAAATACAACTAATAGTTTTTAAAAAATATATAGAAGCGTAAAACTAAACTAATACACCTGATTTTCCAAATGTAATAATAAAATTTGTTTGTCAGTTTAACTGATTGCAGAACCAATAAAATATCCTATTTTTGTTGTCATACCAAAAGAAAATAGCTTAGTAAAGTGATTAAAAAATGTAATAATTGAAATTTTCTTATAAGTTTTGATTTTTCCTCAAGGCTAAGGCTGAGGCTGAGGAAAAAAAGAAAATTAAAGAAGAATTATAATTGAATTTAAAAAGACAAGTGGTAATGCATTGGATGCATGTCATAGTATATCAAGAAATATCGCAGAGGGCTATTGTAGAAGAAATTTGAAAGAATACTTGAATTTTTTTAACATAAGTCTTGGATCATGCGGAGAATTTCATTCATCATATTACAGCTTCTTTAAAGCTGATTATATTTCAAAAGATGAATTTGAGTAGTTGGATAAGTTACATTACAAAATAGAAAATCAATTATTGAAATTAATAGAGAAATTACAAAACAAAAGTAAAAATGCAGACTGGGAAGATACATTTATCTAAAAAACAATATTCCAACATTCCAATATTCCAGGATAACTATGCATTATCCTGAAGAACCTTAATTTTGTCGGTATTAACATTTCTAAAAACACTCAAGAAATATTATGGGAACATCAGAGAAGTTCAAAATGAATTCACCTGTTCAAAGACTGGTTGGCAGTCTTCCTGCTATAGGGATAAGACCTGTTATAGATGGAAGAAGGCAGGGAGTAAGAGAGTCACTTGAGGATCAAACAATGAATATGGCTAAATCGGTAGCCGGATTCTTAACTGATAATATCAGACATCCGAATGGTTTACCGGTTGAATGTGTAATAGCAGATACAACTATCGGAAGAGTTGCTGAGGCTGCTCAATGTGCTGAAAAATTTGCCCGTAAGGGTGTAGGGGTTTCTATTACTGTTACTCCATGCTGGTGTTACGGTACTGAGGTGATGGATAATGACCCTCTGATACCTAAAGCTGTATGGGGTTTTAATGGTACTGAACGTCCGGGAGCAGTTTATCTTGCTGCTGCACTTGCCGGCTATGCACAGAAAGGCCTGCCTGCATTCGGTATCTATGGGCGTGATGTTCAGGATAGTGATGATACTACCATCCCTGATGATGTCCGTGAAAAATTGCTAAAGTTTGCCAAGGCAGGACTTGCAGTTGCTGAAATGAAGAATAAGTCGTACCTCTCAATGGGGTCTGTATCAATGGGGATTGCCGGGTCTGCTATAGATCATGCATTTTTTTCCGATTGGCTTGGAATGAGAACCGAATCGGTGGATATGAGTGAATTTGCACGGCGTATAGAAAGAAAGATATATGATGAAGAAGAATTTAAATATGCACTGGAATGGGTGAAAAAATATTGCAAAGAGGGTGGTGATCTGAATTCGCCCGAGAATCAAGTCACACGTGAAAGAAAGGATTACGAGTGGGAAACTGTGGTGAAAATGACCATGATAGCACGTGATATGATGATAGGTAATACAAAACTTGCTGAAGCGGGCTTTGGTGAAGAAGCTGCCGGATTCAATGCTTTGATCTCCGGTTTCCAGGGACAACGCCAGTGGACAGACCATTTTCCTAATGGTGATTTTATGGAGGCTATCCTTAATTCATCCTTTGATTGGAATGGGATCAGACAACCTTTCCTTGTAGCAACCGAAAACGATACTCTTAACGGGGTATCTATGGCTTTTGGAAACCTTCTGACAGATACAGCCCAAATATTCTCTGATGTAAGAACCTTTTGGAGTCCGGACGCAGTTAAACGTGTTACAGGTAAAGAGCTGACCGGAAAAGCATCTGGCGGAATTATTCATTTAATTAATTCCGGATCAACTACACTGGATGCCACCGGAAGAATGAAATATGGTGATTTACCCGTTATGAAACCTTTCTGGGATATTACTGATGAAGATGTTCAGGCTTGCCTGGATTCTACTGTGTGGAGTCCTGCTGATCAGGGGTATTTCAGAGGAGGTGGATTTTCTTCTAACTTTAATACAGAAGCTGAAATGCCGGTTACAATGTGCAGGATAAATATTGTCAAAGGGACAGGCCCTGTATTGCAAATAGCTGAAGGATATACAGTTGTATTAGACAGGGAGGTTCACCGGATACTGGATGAGCGTACAAATCCTACTTGGCCAACAACATGGTTTGTGCCAGAATTGGCTGGGGAAGGCGCTTTTACTGATGTTTATTCGGTTATGGCAAACTGGGGCGCAAATCATGGAGCTATCAGCTATGGTCATATTGGGGATAAGCTTATTACACTCGCTTCTATGCTCAGGATCCCTGTCAATATGCATAATGTTGCTGCAACTCGCATTTTCAGACCCGCAGCCTGGAATATGTTCGGAACAAAAAATCCGGAAGGAGCCGATTTCAGAGCATGTAAAAATTATGGGCCCCTGTATGGTTGATTAATATAAGACAATAAAGTCAAAAAAAATTGATTTAAAGCACCCCCGTACAGTCATACTTCCTTACGGGGCAGGCAAATAACAAAAAACAAAAAACAAATAAATTACAAATTCCAATCCCAAAATCTCAAAAATGAATTCTGTATTTGTTTGATTATTTTGAATTTAGATAATTGGTTATTATTTGATATTTGGTGCTTGTTTTTTGTGATTTTTAATATTTCTTTAAATTTTCGGACTTTAAATACGAACTATAAATTAATTCCAGTATTACAGATGAAACAAAAAACCATCCTTGTCCTCGATTGTGGTGCTACTAATGTCAGGGCAATTGCAGTTAGTGAGAAAGGAGAGATACTGGCATCAGCATCATTGACCAATAATACACAACCCGATCCTGAAAATAGAAATTACAGAATATGGGATGTGAATGAGATATGGAATAAGTTCAGAACCACCACAGGTAAAGTGCTTGAAAAAATCGAACCTGAAGATATCGCCGGTGTTACTGTAACTACTTTCGGTGTTGATGGGGCACCTTTTAATAAATCCGGTAAAATGCTTTATCCGGTAATTTCCTGGCAATGCCCGCGGACTGAACCAGTAATGCAGAATATCGGGAAGTATATATCGCTGGAACACCTTTTTGGTATTAACGGACTTCAACCTTTTATTTTTAACACAATAAATAAACTTATCTGGTTGAAAGAGAACCGCCCCGCGATTTTTGATCAGATGGATTACTTTATTTTTATCCCTTCAATATTCCTCTACTTCCTTACAGGTGAAATGGTAACCGATAGTTCAATGGCAGGTACCTCAATGCTTACAGATCTGCGAAAAAGATGGTTCTCACAGGAGATACTGAACTCAATCGGAATTTCAGATAATATTTTTCCGCAAATGGTTGAACCGGGTAATGTAATTGGAAAAATTACACATCAAGCATCAATAGAAACAGGTATTCCGGCAGGGATCCCTGTTGTGGCAGCCGGTCATGATACACAGTTTGCTATTTTTGGCTCAGGTGCTGCGGAAAACACGCCTGTCCTGAGTTCCGGGACATGGGAGATTTTGATGGTAAGGACATCCAATATTGAGACTTCAGGTAAGGTACTGCAGAGTGGAGTATCAACAGAGTTTGATCCATTGCCCGGTTTATATAATATGGGAGTACAATGGATCGCTTCAGGTGCATTGGAATGGTTGAAAAAAATGTTTTTTGCAAAAGAGCTTGATAGTGAGGATATCTATGAGATAATGATCAATGAAGCACGGAAAATAAAAGTTGGAAGTAATGGTATAAGGATTGACACTTCGTTTTACCCTGCACCTGGCGGAGCAGATTCAGGATTTATAGGTAACCTGACGATGGAAACTTCAAGAGGAGATATTTATCGTGCTGCTCTTGAATCATTGTCATGCAAAACCCGCGAAAAACTTGGACAATTACAGGAAACCGGAAAATTCAAAGCTGATTCGCTGATTTGTGTTGGAGGTGGGTCAAAGAATAAGCTATGGAACCAGATCCGGGCAGATGTGCTCGGTATCCCTGTAAAGCTTATTGATCAAAAAGAAACTACTGTTCTTGGTGCAGCACAGTTTGCAATGTCAGGCGTGAATATTTTTTCTTCACCTGATCAAGCCAGAGATGCAATTAATTATACGGGAGATATCTATGAACCTTCACTGGATGCCATGTCCTACACTGAAATTTATGAACAGTACCTGGAATGCTTTAAAAAGAAGTCATTAGGTGGTTATTGAAGAAAGCTAAGTAAATGACAATAAATGACGTGAGCGCTAGTGAACATTTGACGCGACCGAAGGGAGCGAACATATAACATGAGTGATAGTGACCAAATAAATCACAATAAATACTTTTTTTTCTAATTTATTTTTCTTATCTTATTACAGAATTTTTTCTGCAAAGGATAGTTTACTTCGTTATTAAAACATATGTTTTTTCTTTTAATTTCTATCTATTACGGTATAATGTTTTATTTTTCAGCAAAGCACATAATGCTACTCGAAAATAAACTTGCAAAAAGAGAAAAAATCCCAACCAGAGCACAAAAGCAGAAAAAGATATCGTAAATACTTAATGGTTAGCAAAAACATAAAAAATATGTTAATCAAGCACTTGAAAAAACAGAAAAATTGTTAAAAAGCTTTTATACAAGCTGGAAAAAACATGGAAAAACCGGAAGACTTGGGAATAGAAATCCCTAAATACAAGAATGGAGGAAAGCCTTCGGCATTACTATATGTAATTATTATAATCATTACTATAGCCGCAATTTATGTAACGATCTTTCTTTGCAAAAAGTATCACCGTGAAACAGTACGGTTAGTCACTGATCAGTTCAATCGGCAACAATTGATATTAGCTCGCTCGGCTGCGGCAGGGATTGGTTGTTTCATGGTTGAAATAGAAGATGAGATTAGCGAATTGTCAAATTTTCCCGCTGTGCAGAAAATGGAACCGGGGATGTTTGAGGAGATGGAAATTTTGTTTATGGGGATTCCGCGGAAAACATCATTACGAAGACTGGACAAAAACGGGATACTCAGGTTCATCTACCCCGGCAAGGGATGGCGAAAAGACCTGATTGGACAGGATTATAGCCATGAGATTTACTTTCAAAAGGCCAGGGAATCTGGAAAGACTGTCATCTCAGGGTTGATCATCAATGAGATAGGTGAGCAGCGTGTACGGGTTGCAAAGCCAGTCTATATTGAGGATGAAACAGGGACCAGAATATTTAATGGGATCATAATCGGTTCTTTCGATCCAAAGAAGTTATGCGAGTTATATATATCTCCCCTTGTATCAGGTGAGACAGGTTACGCATGGCTGCTGAACGAAGAAGGTTACTTTATTACACATTATGAACAGGAATTCATAGGCAAAAATGCCTTCAGTGTTAGAAAGAATAGGAATACAGACATCTCCTTCGATACAATAAATAACATTCAGCGAAAAATGATGGCAGGAAAAGAAGGATTAGGCTGTTATATGTCAGGGTGGCACCGGGGAGAGAAAGGAAAAATCGAAAAGATTATTGCGTATACGCCTGTCCGTGTTTTTGACAAAGTCTGGTCTGTAGCCGTATGTGCCCCTACCAACGAGGTGGAAAAGATTACAAGTAAAGCATACCAAAATGATCTATACTCAAAGGGATTTATTATCCTGATCCTGATAGCTGCAGGTGTTTCCTTATTCATCGTACTTTATCGCTGGACACGGTGTTTGGAGCAAGAGATAGGGATACGAAAACAGGCAGAAGAAAAACTTAAAAAAAACGAAAAACAATTAAGAAAGTTAAATGCTACAAAAGATAAGTTTTTCTCTATTATTGCCCATGATCTGATTAATCCGTTTAATGGAATTATCGGGTTTACAGATTTGTTGATTTCGGAGTTTGAATCATTTGATTCAAAGGAAATTAAAGAACTTATCAATGTAATCAATAAAGATGCAAACGAGACATATAATTTGTTGAAAAATTTACTTGATTGGTCGTGCTCTCAAAGGGGTAATATAGAAATCAAGCCAGCAACACACAATTTAATTGAAATTATTGAAAATGTTGTTAAATTAATTTCTTTCGCTGCAAATAAAAAGGAAATAATGATTAATATTAACCTTGATCAACAAGATGTTATTTTTTGTGATTATAATACTATTAGTACTGTTTTTCGCAACTTATTAAGTAATGGGGTAAAGTTTACTCACAGGGGAGGTGAAATTTCAGTTACCTCAAAAAAAACCAAAACAGGAATTGCTGTAAGTGTTTCTGATAATGGCATTGGAATGAAAAAAGAAGATATAGAAGAAATATTTGAAATTGATTCTGAGATGTCAAAAAAAGGAACCGAAAACGAAAAAGGTACAGGACTTGGATTAATACTTTGTAAAGAATTTGTTGAATTAAATAATGGAAAAATATGTGTAACAAGTGAGCAGGGCAAAGGTTCGGTTTTTACGATAATATTACCACAGGAAGGCAGAGAAGGCAAAAGGCAAAAGGCAGAAGGCAAAAGTGAAGATAGAAGAAATCATTGAAGAAGTTTACGCCGCAGGCGTACTAATGACGTTCGCGAAGCGAACATTAAAAAATGCCAAACAAATCATGTTCGGTAGTATTGCAGAATAAAGTGGAATAGAAACTGAAATCAATGCGATTTGTGTTGATCTTCCTCTCCAGGTGCAATACAGGATCTCCGTCTTTAACATCCAGATGTTGGCAAATTTTTCCTTTTGCCGGAATTGCTTTTAATCTTTGTTCACCACCTGTGATTTTAACCTGGTATGATCTCCTTAGAATATCGAAAAGCGACCTGTTTTCAAATATCCTGGAAGTAAAACGGGGCAGATTAATGTTTGGTAAAAATGTGATATCGTAAAACAGGGGTTTATTGTTTACTAACCTGACTCTTTCCATGTAGATACATCCTGATTCTTTTTCCACATCGGAGAGAGGAAATATAAACGGATCATCCCATTTCCTGATCATCGGTCCCTCCAATATTATTGTTTTCAGGTTTTCTTTACCAATAGCAGTAGTGGTACCAGCAATAGAAAGAATACCAATTCCCTTTGGTTGAGCACAAACAATGCTTCCTTTACCCTGCTGCTTCTTTATAAAACCATCTTTTACAAGTTGATCAAGTGCCAGCCGCACTGTAGGACGAGTAATTCCATTGGTCTGGCATAAATCATTTTCCGAAGGTAGCATGTCACCCTCACGGTAAACACCGTTGATAATGTGTTTTCTGAGTATCTCATATACCTGGCGGTAACGGGGTAAATTTTGCTTTTTACCGGTCATTATATTGATTTATTGCTGATTAATTACCTTCGGTGAACTCCACTTCGTTCCGGTTCACAAATTGATCAGAAAGAAAAAAGATAAAAGGATAAAGATAAAAGTACTAATAACATAGTATGTTTGATATACGGTTACATTTTCTATAAAAAAGTAATCTGAATTTCTTATGCTCTGTTTCACTTTAAACTTTCTATCCTGTGAAATACGAAGTAATTTTGCTTGCAAAATTATTTCACAGGGTGAACTTTTGTCTTTTATCTTCTGCATGAATAATGCA
>JADFUQ010000413.1 GCA_015222065.1 Bacteroidota bacterium | reverse complement strand
TGAGTAGTTGAGTAGTTAAGTAAGGTGACTTAGCCATTTATCTACCAATAAAAACCAGCATTATATACAGCAATGTTATCCCGGTCATCAGTAATGGTTAATTCAAGATCATGTTGCTGTTTTTGGGTTAGGCGTTTTTTATTAAAGTGATATACCAGGAGATCATTTTTTAGATCATATTCAAACAATGCCCATTCCCCATCAATAATCCCGGTATATGATTTAATTCCGGAGAAATCATCTGTTATTTTGAACCTGATATCTGGTAAACCTGTCATATTTTTGTTATCATAGATATTAAGTGGCTTAATTTCAGGGTTCACTGTGTCAATTACAATCACATATTTTCCAAAATTTCTTGTCCTGATATTGAGCTTTTTACCATCCCATTCACCACCAGCCGGTACAAGTTTTTCTTTACCATTTATTATAGCAGCAATAAGTTTGGATTCAAATCCTGTTGGTACACTGTCAGGTGTAATGGATATGTTACAATATTTATGCAAAGGAGTATAACGATTGTGAACAAAATGTACAGAAGAAAAAGTGCCGGGAAGAGATGGGGCTTCTGCATAAGAGAAATACAAAGTATCGTATAATGAACCTTCCGGGATATTGATATTAAAACCTTTATGGGAGAATGAATTTTCCTGGTTGAATTGCATTATTTTTGAAAAACTTTCTGGTTTCCTATTATTTTTCTCAAAGGAAGTTTCAGTTTTCCGTAACCGGAATGTTACCTGCGACTGATTATTATATACATCTGTTACTGTAAGGGTTATAAGATGGATATTAGTATCGTTTAGTATTATTCTCCCCCTGTTTAGCGATTCATTATATATACTTAACTGATCATTTGGGGCAATAAAAGTTTGATGTACATTATTTCCATTTTTTTTCTTTTCTTCATAATCAATATGACTGTTCACATATCGTGTTTCGCTATATGAAAATTCTTTCATTTCATGACTATAAACCACTTTGTCATCTACTTTCATTTCAATAGAATATACTGCGCATTTATTCCACGAATCATTCAGGTAGTCCAGGGTTTCAATTCCAACTCCGATAATTCCTTGAGCAGGGATAATTTTGTCGGGTTCAAGTTTATAATACCCGTGGTTTCCCGTGATTTTATAAACTCTTTTTTCATATGAAGAATCAATATAGCTATCCCTGGATAATGGGTATAAATGAATCCTGTTAATGATAGGGTTTATGTTATCTTTAATCTTAAAATGGAATAGAAGGGGATTAACAGGATGTTGATTTTTTACATTTCTTATCTCAAAATGGAGATGCGGTCCGAGCGAACCACCTGTATTCCCTGATTTGGCAATTATATCACCCATTCTAACCGGAAATTCATTCTTATCCGGATTCAAGTTGACATGGAAAGATTTTTGTATATATTGTTGATTTTTCACATAAGCTTCAATATCAGGCGAAAAATGGAGTAAATGTGCATAGATTGTCATATATCCGTTGGGATGAGTAATATATATAACCTTTCCGAAACCATTAGCTGATACACTAATACGGTTAATGTATCCATCAGCAACGGCATATATATTTTTTCCCGTAACCCCACCGGTCTTTATGTCAATACCGGAATGAAAATGACCTTCACGTAGCTCCCCAAAATTAGCAGAAAGTTTAATCGGGTAATTAATAGGCGATCTGAATATTTTTTGTGCCTGAACAATCCGTTGATTGATAGCAGTGAATATAATGCAGCTTATTAATAAATATCTAAAAATAAAACTCATAGGACTTTAAGAAAAAATTAATTCGCAAAGTAATTAAAAAGGCTAATACTATTCAAATGAAATCGCTAAATTTAGATGAGTAGCCAAATTACTTAGTGTCTGTCCATAAAGTCAAACAAAGATTATATAAGCACCAAATAACAAAAAAACAAATCTCAACTAAACGAAGTGACCTCATGAACACCTTTGAAAATTAATTATTTTGTGAATAAATAAACTCCAAATAACAAAAAACAAAAATTTAAAACAGAATTAAACGATATATTGTTTTTGCGCCTTTCATTTTTTCTTTTTTTGAACATTGGGATTTGATATTTATTTGTTATTTGGTGCTTGTCATTTGTGATTTTTAATATTTATGTAAACTTTCTGACTTTATAGACGGGCTCTACTTAGCCTCAGCCTTCTTAATGATATAACTCGGTATATATCAATGAGTAATTTTGAGATTCCGATATATAGATTAGTATGATCGTTGGCAAAACTAAAATATATAACTATTCATTACTAAAATTTGGTAATTATTTTTTTTGTAATTACCTTACGTATGTTAACTTTGTATTAAATACACTTATTATAGTGGAGGAACCGGATGACATACTTAATTCTTTGAAAGAGAGAACTAAACAAATGATGACGTTATGTGATGGATTGAAAGAGGAGAAGAAAAATTTGTTAACAACTAACAGGGAATTAGTACAAAAGGTTGCTCAGCAAGATAAAGAAATTGACAATATTAAGAAAAAATTTGAAACCCTGAAAATTGCTAAGACAGTTTTAGGAACAGATAATGATGTTCATGAAACTAAGCTCAGGGTAAACAGGATAGTGCGGGAGATCGATAAATGTATTGCTCTTTTGAATAAATAGATTTTTAATAATGGACGATAGGCTTTCAATCAGGGTAAATGTTGCTGACAGATATTATCCTTTAAAGATTGAAAGGAAGGATGAGGAGAAAATTCGAAGAGCAGCCAGAATGATTAATGAAAAAGTTCTTCAATATAAACAAAGGTACACGGATAAAGATGTACAAGATTTTTTAGCTATGGCTGCTTTACAATTTGTAATCAAGGTGATTGATAATGAAAAAAAGGATGATATATCACCTGTTTTTGATGGAGTTAAAGAGATTATTTCAGAATTAAACGAATATATTAACAAAGAGTAATAAACGTTCTTTACATATAAAAATTTTGCCCGCATTGTTTTCTCGAATGCTTTAAAAACTCAACACTTAATTAATTAGAGCTTGTCTCAGATTTTTTAGGGCAGGCCAAGTACCTTAGGGGATCTTCGCAAGAAGACGTTGGAAGTCCGATATTATTTGGCGGCTCTACCCGTGTCGAACAGGGGTTTTTATAAAAGGTCGGGGAAACTCTGCGGGTTTTTTATAACCAAAAAATACAAGAATTATGATAAATACAATACATATATTGGATATTGGACCGATATCGTTTTGGATGACTATTGTGATTGGGATTGTTTGTTTAACCGGTGGTGGCTTTTTAGCATATCTGGTCTGGCAGAAAGCATTGAAGACGAAAAGTAAAAACATTATTAAAGATGCCGAAACAGAGGGTGAAGTAATACGAAAAGATAAAATATTACAGGCTAAGGAAAAATTCCTCCAGCTTAGGGCAGATCATGAAAAACTTATTAATGAGAAAACAAATAGAATATCCCAGGCTGAGAACAAATTAAGTGCAAAGGAAGCTTCTTTATCTCAGAGGATTGAAGAGATTCAACGGAAAAAGAATGAAGTTGAAGCTATCAGGAATAATTTGACGAATCAGATTGAACTGGTTGAGAAGAAGAATGAGGAACTTTCTAAAATGCATAAGCAACAGGTTGAACAACTTGAAACTATCTCAGGGTTGTCTGCGGAAGATGCTAAAACCCAGATTGTTGAATCATTGAAAGATGAAGCTAAAACGGACGCTATGTCCTATATCAATGAGATTGTTGATGAGGCAAAAATGACAGCCAATAAAGAAGCAAAAAGAATTGTTATTCAGACAATACAACGTGTTGCAGCAGAAAGTGCCATTGAAAATTCAGTTACTGTTTTCCATATTGAGTCGGATGAAATAAAAGGCCGGATTATTGGACGCGAAGGAAGGAATATCAGGGCGTTAGAAGCAGCCACAGGAATAGAGATCATTGTGGACGATACGCCGGAAGCGATCATTCTGTCCGGTTTTGATCCGGTTCGCAGGGAAATTGCTCGTTTGTCATTACATCAACTTGTTACTGATGGAAGGATCCATCCGGCCAGGATCGAAGAAGTGGTGAACAAAACCAGAAAGCAAATAGAAGAGGAGATTGTAGAAGTTGGTAAACGAACAGCAATTGATCTGGGTATCCACGGACTTCACCCTGAACTTATTCGGCTGGTTGGTAAAATGAAGTACCGTTCTTCATATGGGCAAAACCTGTTACAACATTCAAGGGAAGTGGCTAATCTTTGTGCAATTATGGCATCAGAGTTAGGACTGAATCCCAAGCTTGCTAAACGTGCAGGACTACTGCATGATATTGGCAAAGTACCTGATGATGAGCCTGAATTGCCACATGCTATCTTCGGAATGAAATTAGCAGAAAAGCTTAAGGAGAAACCTGACATTTGTAATGCTATTGGTGCACATCACGATGAAACTGAAATGACAACACTTATTTCACCTATCGTTCAGGTTTGTGATGCTATTTCCGGTGCAAGACCAGGGGCAAGAAGAGAAGTTGTTGAATCATATATTAAGCGCCTGAAAGATCTTGAATCACTTGCGTTAAACTATCCGGGTGTAACGAAAACTTATGCTATACAAGCAGGACGAGAACTCCGCGTTATCGTTGGTGCTGATAAAACAACTGATAAAGATGCGGAGAACCTCTCGTATGAAATAGCGCAGAAGATACAGGATGAGATGACTTATCCCGGTCAGGTTAAAATTACCGTTATACGCGAAACCAGAGCTGTGAATTATGCGAAATAGTTGAGGAAACCTGAAACCTGAAACCTGAAACTTTATTTAACCTGAAACCAGTTTATGATAAAAGTCTTAAATATTGTAGGAGCCAGACCACAGATAATAAAGGCTTCTGCGATCAGCCGGACGATAAAAAAGAAATATTCCGATAAATTTGAAGAAATTATCGTCCATACAGGACAACACTACGATAAGGAATTATCTTCTGTTTTCTTTGATGAACTCCATATTCCAAAGCCACACCACAATTTAAGGGTAGGTTCAGCAAGACATTCCAAACAGACAGCATCTATGATGATAGGGCTTGAGGATTTATTCCTTAAGATACAACCCAATTGTGTTATTGTGTATGGCGATACAAATTCTACTCTTGCCGGAGCATTAGCTGCTTCAAAACTTCATTATCCTGTTGTTCATATTGAGGCCGGATTAAGATCTTTTAACAAAAACATGCCGGAAGAGATAAACAGGATCATGTGTGATCATGTGTCAACTCTCTTATTTTCACCAACAAATGCAGGGTTCAAAAATCTTATCAAAGAAGGATTTCGACCCGAGAACAGCCCTCCCTATACGATTGATAATCCCAAAATTTTTCATTCAGGAGATATCATGTACGATAACAGCCTGTTTTATGGTAAGCTGGCTGAAAAAAAGAAAAAATTCCTGACTGAAACTGGAATCAAACACGGTGAATTTATACTGGCTACTATACACAGGGACAATAATACCGATATACCTGAAAGATTAAGATCCATTTTTGAAGCCTTGCTTGAGATTGCCGGGAAACAGAATATTCCTGTTGTGTTACCGTTACACCCAAGAACAAACGCGGCATTGGAGAAAAACCTTTCGAAGGGGTTATGTAAGGAGATTAAGAAAGAGCCATTATTGAAGGTGATGCCACCGGTTTCATTTTTAGAAATCATATTATTGGAAAAGAATGCCAGACTTATTATGACAGACTCGGGTGGTATTCAGAAGGAGGCACATTTTTTCAGAAAGCCCTGTATCATTTTCAGGAAGGAAACAGAATGGGTTGAATTGGTGAAAAATAAAACATCAGTTTTGGTTGATGCGGATAAGGAAAAGATAATCAAAGCCGTAACAGATTTTGGCAAAAAGGAGAAAGAATTTAACTTCCCGAAATTCTATGGTGATGGTAAAACAGCCGGATTTATTTGTGAGGAGATGGTGAAAAACTTTGGATAAACAACCTGATTTTTAGCAGGACTTATCAATTCATTATTCTTAAATTTGGGACGCATTTTTTTCAGCCTTCTTTGTTTCTGTATGGGACTTAGAGGGCGAAGCCATGGGAGGAACGAGGGGGAGAGGGAGCGAGGGGGCGAAAAGGCGACTGAGAGACGAAGAGAAGAGGCGGAAAGGAGAAGAGGAGAAGGGGAGAAAAGAAGTAGGAAGTAGGTAGTAGAAAGTAAGTAGTAAGTAGACAAACATGAAAATACTTATCACAGGAACAGCAGGATTTATCGGTTTTCACCTTGCTAAAAGATTACTTGACAGGGGAGATACAGTTGTTGGTATGGACAATATTAACGATTATTACGATCAAAACCTGAAATTTAGCCGGCTGGCTGAAACGGGTATTGAAAAGGGGGAAATCGATTGGAATAAACAGGTAAAAAGCCATCAATATTCCAAATACACATTTTACCGAACCAATCTGGAGGACCAGGAGGCAATGGAATCCCTTTTCAGGAAAGAGCAATTTGACCGGGTAGTTCATCTGGCTGCCCAGGCAGGTGTGCGGTACAGTCTGGAGAATCCACATGCCTACATAAACAGTAATCTGGTTGGATTTATGAATATTCTTGAGGGCTGCAGACACAATAAAGTAAAGCACCTGGTGTATGCCAGCAGTTCCAGTATATACGGACTGAACAAATCCATGCCTTTTTCGGTACATGATAATGTTGATCATCCGGTAAGTCTGTATGCAGCAACAAAAAAGAGCAACGAACTGATGGCGCATACTTACAGTCATCTTTATGGTCTCCCGATCACAGGTTTGCGCTTTTTTACAGTTTATGGTCCATGGGGAAGACCGGATATGGCATTATTCATATTTACAAAGAAGATAATAAAGGGAGAACAGATTGATGTTTTTAACTATGGAAAGATGGAGCGTGACTTTACCTATATTGATGATATCATAGAAGGGGTGGTCAGGGTGCTTGACAATCCCGCCAAAGGTAATCATAACTGGGATCCAAAGAAACCTGATCCGGCCACATCACCGGCACCATACAAGGTGTACAATATTGGTAACAACAATCCGGTGAAGCTGATGGATTTTGTGCATGCGATAGAAGAAGCAACAGAAAAAAAGGCAAAGATCAACTACATGCCTATTCAGCCCGGTGATGTTGAGAAGACCTGGGCAGATGTAGAGGATTTAATTCAATATTTTGACTATACACCCGATACTGAAATAAAGAAAGGAGTTAGGCGATTTGTTGAATGGTATAAGACGGGATATTAACAATATGAAAGTATATTTGTGAAGGAAGAAGAGGTAGTTAGGAAGAAAGTTCAAAGTTCAAAGTTAACCCGTAACCCGAAACCCGTAACACGCGATTCTTTAACACTGAATCACAGCAACACAATTCCTTAACGTCTTAACTCAGTAAAAGAGGCAGTAGAAAAAATAATTTACTTAATTTAAATGCAAATGACTACATCTCAAGTTAAAGAGAATAAAAGCCTTATACTTACACATTTGCGAGAACTTGAAGCAGAAGCTATACATATAATCCGTGAAGTAGCTGCAGAGTTCGAGAATCCGGTTATGCTGTATTCTATTGGTAAAGATTCTTCCGTAATGGTCAGGCTTGCAGAGAAAGCTTTCTACCCGGGGAAAGTCCCATTTCCTCTTATGCATATTGATTCCAAATGGAAATTCAGAGAAATGGTTGAATTTCGTGATAAGTATGCAGCAGAAAAAAACTGGGATTTAATTGTTCATTATAACGAAGAAGGCTATAAAAAAGGGATAGGACCGTTCACACATGGCAGTAAGGTGCATACAGATGTGATGAAAACAGAGGCTTTATTAAGCGGACTTGAAAAATATGAGTTCGATGCAGCTTTTGGAGGTGCCCGACGGGATGAAGAAAAATCCAGGGCCAAAGAGAGGATCTTTTCTTTCAGGGATAAGTATCATCAATGGGATCCAAAAAATCAGAGACCGGAGTTATGGAATATCTATAATGCACGGGTACATAAAGGGGAATCAATCAGGGTGTTCCCTATTAGTAACTGGACTGAACTTGATGTCTGGCAATATATAAGACTGGAAAAAATACCTATAGTTCCTCTTTATTTCGCCAAAGAAAGACCAATTGTGAATATTAATGGAAACTTGATTCTGGTGGATGATGAACGGATGCCACCGGAGCTGGCAGGAAAGGCCAGATCAATGATGGTTCGGTTCAGGACATTGGGCTGTTATCCATTAACAGGAGCTGTTGAATCAGGAGCTGATACTATTGAAAAGATAGTTGAAGAAATGATGACAGTTAAAGTATCCGAAAGAACTTCCAGGGTGATAGATTTTGATCAGGATGCCAGTATGGAACAAAAGAAGAGAGAAGGATATTTTTGATGGAATAATGGAATAATGGAATAATGGAATATTCCAACATAACAATGTATTATCCTGAAAAACCATATAAATATCTTCCCAAAAAAAATAAATTAAACGAATGAATACACTCAATATAAAGGACTTTCTCGATCAGGATGAGAAGAAGGATCTTCTACGTCTTCTGACAGC
>JADFUQ010000053.1 GCA_015222065.1 Bacteroidota bacterium | reverse complement strand
GGAGTAACTATAGAAACAATATATAAAAACTGTAAAGAGATTCTGCTCTATACACCCGGGGCAACTGATGGTGTGTATACTATCGATCCTGACGGATCAGGGTCAATAGAACCATTTGACTGCTATTGCGACATGACAACCGATGGAGGTGGATGGACAATGGTGGGTAATTATAAGTATCCGGCAAATTACGAAGATTTTATGTATGCACGGACTGATGCCTCTTATGGAACAGATGTAGCAAATCCTAACAGTACTTCGGCATGGACTGACTGGCGAATCCTTGCTGGTGTAGAATGGCCTATAGAGTTTGTTTTAATTTTAGATAGGCCAACATTTTCTTCGAACTGGGAGGGAGTTAGTGCAAAAGTGATCTACAGGGTGAACAACAGGAATGTTATGCCTAATTCCGGAACAGTTCAGGATCTTGTATCAGGTTCTAATCTATACTATAAATTTAATTGTTCTTCGGGCTGGACAGATGTTGGTTCATCATCATATTCCGGCGATTTTTATTGGTATCCATACACATCCGGCAACCAATATCTTATCCTGTTTCATGAAGGAAATAATTACACCGCTTATTTTGGCTCAGGAGTTCCAGGCGGGAGCAACACCTGGAATCATAGTGCCCGTATGTTAATTAGATAGGGTCTGGTTTGCCAGAGCCTGGTAGATAAAAGAAAAAGCCCAGATATTTTTATATATCAGAGCATTGTATGCTGAGGTGAGTTGATTTTGTTGATAGAAGATTGAATGAAGTTTTGCTGTGCTGCATTGCGGAAAAAATTCCTTTCCCCGGGACTGGATCCCTTTTTCCTTTTGTGGTGTTTTTTTTATCGCTTTTTATATACATCTCTCCGATGGCCAACTTTTACCACAATTATAAAAAGTTTTTCATCCTCTATTGAGTAAACAATACGATAATTACCCTGGCGAATACGATACTTTTCTTCATCTGACAGCTTTTCACATCCAAAAGGTCTTGGGTTTATAGAAAGTCTTTTGATCCTTCCAACAATTTTCCGTAAAACTTTTTTTGGTATCTTTTCAAGTTCTTTTGCTGCAGATGGTTTAATATAAATCTTATATTTTACCACTCGATTTCAAATCTTTCAAAACATACTCAAAATCCAAATTCGGTTCGTTTAAACGATCTTCAAAGGCTTCTAAATCTTCAAAATCTTCAGCAAGTGAAAATTTAATTGCTTCATTTACTAAAGCTGAAATTGTTTTTGAAACCTGAGCGGACTTAATCTTCAATGCCCGGTGAAGTTGCGGATCAAGATAAATTGTCGATCTTTTTAATGTTGATTCCATAGCTCAAATATACATAAAAACATTTTAACGTCATAATGTTTTACAGCTAAAAAGTAAAAAAGATTTTACACCGTAAAACCTGGTATATCCTTTTATGATTACTTCTGTGCCTTGACCCAATTAACAAGTCCTTTCTTATTAACTATATCCATGAGCTTATCCGGCAACGGAGCAAACGGAAATTGTTTTTCTTCTATTATTATCTTTCCTCCTAAAAAATTCACATCTGTCTTATCCCCTTCCCGGTATGCATCAACTGCTTCAGGATGGACAATAAGTATAAGTCCCTGGTTTATAGCCGACCGGTAGAATATCCTGTTGACTGATTTTACAATTATTGCCTTGATTCCTGCATTTGCCAACCCAACGGAAGGATGCTCACGGCTGCTGCCACATCCGAAATTATCACCTGCTATAATCACATCTCCCTTCTGAACATTTTCCGAAAAGGCAGAATCAAAACCCTTAAAAAGATAAGGCATAATAGCTTCTGCATCTGAACTCAAAATATTGTATGTCAGATTCCCGGCAAACATCTGGTCGGTATTCAGATTATCCACATCAGAGTAATTCCATACACCATTTAATCTTCTTACTTCACCTTCTTTAATTTCGAGTGTTGAGCTTTGTTCTTTTGTATAAGGAAACTTATCGTCTGCTTTAATACCCCGTGGATCAGTTATCTCACCTTTAATAGCCGAACAGGCAACCGCGGCAGGCGAAGCAAGGTATATTTCAGCGTTTTTATTACCCATTCGCCCAAGGAAGTTCCTGTTTGCGGTAGAAATAACCTTGTAACCGTCAGCAGGTATCCCCTGCCCTGTCCCAAGGCATGGTCCGCATGAAGGACTTAAAACACTTGCACCTGCTTTTATCAATTTGGTGATAATCCCCTCTTCTATTGCCTGCAGGTATATCTTTTCAGAAGCAGGGAGAACAAGTAATTGAAAACCTTCAGCTACTTTCTTTCCGTCAAGCACCCCGGCAGCTATCTTTAAATCCTCCAGGCGTCCATTTGTGCAGGTACCAATTAAGCCCTGCTGCAATTTGGTTCCCTGAACCTCAGAAAGGGCTTTCACATTATCAACATGATGCGGTGCTGCCACAAGGGGAAATAATTCACCAAGATTTATCTCCAGCTC
>JADFUQ010000412.1 GCA_015222065.1 Bacteroidota bacterium | reverse complement strand
TTTTAACCGGCATGGGATTTTTTAATTATGATACCAGGGGAGTTAAGATAGAAAATACCGGCAAACCCTGGCTTTTTTCATCAGGTTGTGTCGGATTATCCCGGTGTAGCATTCCTTTAATAAATGACTCCCAGGGAGAACAACCCGCAGTATATACTGTCCGTCTTGGCTTTGTAGCTCCATCAGGCCGACATATTTTTAATGTTTTATTACAGGATGAGACTGTGCTTGAAAATTTTGATATTCTTAATCAGGCAGGTTCGGCAAATACTGCTATTGTCAGGGAATTTAAATGTATCAGCGTAAAAAATGATCTTAAACTGGAATTGATTCCAAAAGTATCAGATCCTGATATAAAGCAGGCCCCGGTTATAAATTTTATTGAAATTATCAGGGAATAATTACATACGAAAGGAACTTTAACTTACATTAGAAGATCTGAATTTATATTTAGGACAAACTTCAGATCAAAATCCCAAGAATAAAATTGAAACAAAAAACCGGCACTTTCAATTTTCCCGGAACAGGATTTTTTCTAATCATATTTCTTATGCTATCTCAATCAGTGTTCGCGCAAGATATGCAGCAGGGGATTCAGGGAAAAGTCAGGGACAGGGAAACGCTGAAGTATTTAGGATCTGCTAACCTTACTATTGCAGGGACCAGCTATGGAACTTCAAGCAAACCAGACGGAAGTTTCAAGATTGCCGGTATACCAGAAGGAAAATATATGCTTGAGGCATCTATGGTAGGATATCACACGGTGAGCCATGTTGTGGAAGTTAATAAGAATACATTTTCTAATATACAGATTAATCTGAAACCTGAGGTTATTCTGATAGATTCTGTAGATATACTGGGGAGAAAAAAATACAACTATACATATGTTCTTACCCTTGAATCCGGATCTCTGCAACCTGTAATTAGTATGGTTAGCAGGCAAAAAATTGAAAAGCAGGGCGCTATATCGCTCATTGATGCCATGAAATATGTGCCGGGAGCTTTAACTGAAACCCGTGGACGAAAAGTAAAACAATTTTTTTCTGTCAGAGGTCAAAGATACCCATACCCCGATTATGCCATTAATGGAATATGGCAAAGAGAATTTTATGAAATGCCATATTTTATTTCTGCAAGCGATATTGAAGAAGTTGAGATTATTCGTTCAAGCGCTGCTTTTTTAACAGGATTATCGGGCCTGGCCGGAATAATTAATATTAAAACAAGGGAGTATGACCAATCCGAAACATCAGCTGAACTGGAATATGGAACTTTTAACACTTTGCATTCTCATGTTTCACATGGAGGGATGCATAAAAATATTTCTTATGCTGCAGGATTAGGTTATGATAAAACGGATGGCCCTGATCAGAAAAATGCGGCCGAGGGAATAGGTAACATATATTGCAGACTCAATTGGGAACCTGTAAAAGAATTAGATATTAGTGCCGGTTTATACTATTTGGACGGAAAACGGGAATTGGCTCTTGCAGAAAAACCGGCTGGAAAGCGATTCAGGGAAGAAATATCATCATTTGATCAGATTCGAAGTACTCTTTTAAATTTAAAGGTCAATTACCGGTCAGGTGAAAAGGCATCGACTGAGGTACAGGTTTTTTATACGAATAGAAAACCCATTTTTAAATGGGAAGATATTAATACTAATGAAATTTTTGAAACGTCAGAGAAAGATCATGAATGGGGAGTTAATTTAATACAGGCATTAAACCTGTCTCAGAAAAACACATTGCGATTTGGAGGTTTATATAATCACTGGATAGCACCGGATGGGAAAAGATTCTATGTCGGTAAACTCTGCGATCTGGAAACTGTTTCGGGAGTAGTGGCAGATGAACATGATTTTGGGTCATTTGTCCTGGATGGAGCAATTCGCTGGACAAGAACATATATGAATGAGTATGGAGCTTTTAATATCAATGGTAGCGGGACCGGTTTTTCCGGAGTGACTCCGGTTGTTGATGAATGGCAACCGGCTAACCTTCAGGTTGCTTTGGGATTCAGGTGGAATTTATCAAAAACATTGATGGTTTTTTACCATTCTGCCACCGGTAAAATAAAACCAAGGGAAGGATCTCTTGATGAAAATCTCAATGAACCGGGAAATGAAACCAGGACTAAATTCGATCTGGGAATTCAAACCGCTTGGAAACAGACCGGAAAAATAACATTAACCGGATTTCTTGTAAACCAAAAAGATGCTATAGTTTATAGTGGTAATACCTATGAACAAAACGGGCTTGTTATGGAATTATATAAAAACAGGGACGAGGATCATTTTGGTGTTGAAGTGGAAGCATTAAGTCCCCGGCTGATGAACTCTTTTTCAGCTTTTATTAACCTCACGGCAATGCGATCAGGAACAGAAGAAAACGGACTAATGAAAAGGAGTAAGGAATTTCCCGAAATTATTACAAATGGAGGAATTCTTTTTGAAAGATCAGGTATCGATTTTAATCTTTTCTGGAAATATGTTGGGAAATTTGAAAACAGCCGTTTTGTGCGGCAAATTCAAGGAGAGCCAACCATATATGCTCCTTTAGGAGATTACGTTGTAATAGATATGTCAGGAGGATACTCGTTTGGCAAAACAATTACCGCCAGAGTGTACCTCAGGATTCAAAATCTGACTGATATAAGATACTCTACGGTTGCCGGTTATCCTGACTTTGGAAGACGATTTAGTTTGGGACTGAGAATCAACTTTTAGAGATGATTTCGTTACGCGTTTATATTTTTGTTTATTCAATATTAGCCCCATATTTAACGGAATACAGAAAAAAAACAGGCTAACCATATATTAAATTTTTTTAATATCTTAGTCAAAGTATTAAAAATTAATAAAAACGAACGAAATATATATTCTTTTGATATACTTCGTTGAATAGGAGTGGTTAATTCAATAAGATACAGAAGCAAGACAATTGTGTTATAATAGAAAAAATACGTCGTTATGGACATGTTCAACTAACAAAATTATTAAAATATTCATTCATTAAATTTGTAGGAAAAATGAGAAATCAATTTAAAACAATCGTCTGGAGTATATTTCAGTTTTCAGAAAAGATTCTATTTTTTGCGGGTTTTTTACTTCTGTTCCAGGTATTTTTGTCCTGTAATCCTCAAAATCAAACCGCAGGCATTGATGTCAGGGAAGAAATCGCAACAATTCCTACCCAGGAAATAACGGCAAGTCCATACCCGGCATTCCCGATTATTGCTACAGCCCACTGGAAAACAAATGATCTTTACCCATTTAGTTGGCTGAGCTCTCCTACAACTGAAAAGGTTGATAA
>JADFUQ010000411.1 GCA_015222065.1 Bacteroidota bacterium | reverse complement strand
GAATAGCTCTTTTGCAAGCTGTAGCTTCAGGTTGTGTGTTGGAGCTTGCAAATGTACTATTTGTGTTTTTGACTCTCATAGTATGATATTTGTCTTATAGTTGCTCATGCATGAACGCAAACGATTCAGGATATACACCTGGTGTTGATATATCTCCTTTATCAATTAAATAAGGTGTTTATATATGCCAAAATTTGGCTTGTATGTGTACCTTTGTGTTATCATCGCTGAAAATATCATCTATTGGATTCTGAAATTTTCTCAAGTCCGTTTCCAAAACACACAAGTAATTTTCTATATACTTCATTTATTAATTAATCGTCAAATCATGTTATCAGTTTGTATAGTTAAATCCCCGATAAAATCAGGATTACGCTATGTGACATTAATCAACAAGAGATATTTAGATTTAGAAGTGTACAAGTTACAACTATTTTGGCAATTAGAGCATAAAAAAAGAGAATATCCATGAGGGACATTCCCTTTTATCGAACTGTAATTCCGGAACAAATCATTTGCTGCGTTTTTTCAGGAGTTTTTTCATCAGTGAAAAAACCATCTAAAAAAACTTAGATATCCCTGTTTATTCAGCAGGCATTAAAATAAGGTCCGGAGATAATTAAAGTAGATGCTGGTACACGAAATCATCAAAACCCGGATAAAAACCAGGTTTGTCTATACATGGAGGTATTTTGTATTAAATATTCGAGTACCCGGAAAAAAAGAGTGCTACGGGTTTTGATAGTTTCTTAAACAGCATAATTCTGAATCTATTCTTCCCCTCATTCTTACCCCGTAATAATAAAAACCCCTGAAAGCGTTATGCTATCAGGGGTATCAGAAAAAGTTAGTAGTCCGTAGGGGAATCGAACCCCTGTTACCAGGATGAAAACCTGGCGTCCTAGCCCCTAGACGAACGGACCAAATGAACTTTTTAAAAGTTTGGTTTGCAAAGGTATTATTATTATTTTTTCTTCCAACAAAAATTATCGGTAACTTTGTGCAAAAATAATAAGCAGAATGGCTCTTCCAAGTTTTTTCAAAATAAATAAACATAAGGAATTTAACTTCATTCCACGATACTATGATGAAAAGAAGAAGAATCTGGAGGAACGGATACGAAGTATTGAACGGGAAATGGGAGTTAAAGAAGGAGAAGCCTATCGTCCTACTATCAGGAAAGGGCAGATGAGTAGTTATTTCAGAGGGGGAAAAAGAAAGGCACATAAACAATCGAATATCCGGCTGATCATAATTCTCCTGGTGTTATTTTTTATTTCCTATTTGTTGTTCTTCTATTAATACTCCGGAAACAACATGTCCGACCTTATACATCTATTGCCCGATTCAGTTGCTAATCAGATAGCTGCCGGTGAAGTGATACAGCGTCCCGCTTCGTTGGTTAAGGAACTGGTGGAAAATGCAGTAGATTGTGGCAGTACAGAAATTAAGATTATTGTTAAAGATGCCGGCAGAACGCTTGTGCAGGTTATTGATAATGGTTGTGGTATGTCAGAAACAGATGCACGGATGGCATTTGAACGTCATGCGACTTCGAAGATCAATAAAGCAGATGATCTGTTTGCTATAAAAACAATGGGGTTTCGAGGTGAAGCTCTTGCTTCAATTGGAGCAGTATCGCAGGTTGAGTTGAAAACCAGGAGGCAGGAAGATGAATTAGGAACCCATCTGTGTATTAACGGATCAAAAGTTGAAACACAGGAACCTGTAAGCTGTCCCGCGGGCAGTAACTTTGCAATAAAAAACCTGTTTTATAATATCCCGGCCAGACGGAAATTTCTCAAATCAAACCAGACCGAGCTTAAACATATTATTGTTGAGTTACAAAGAGTAGCTCTTTCACATCCCGGTATCAAATTTATTATGCATCACAATGGTTCTGAGATTTACCATCTTGTGCCAGGAAATCTCAGGCAAAGGATCATTGGCGTTTTTAGCCGGTCGATTGATCAGAATCTTATTCCGCTGAATACAGAAACAAGTGTTGTAAAAATATCCGGTTTTATCGGTAAACCGGAAAATGCTAAGAAAACCTTCGGCGAACAGTTTTTTTTCATTAATAAACGCTATATGCGGCATCCCTATTTACATCGTGCGGTTATGGATGCTTATGAAGGGATCCTGCCCCCTGAAACCTTTCCTTCATATTTTATATATATGTCTGCAGATCCCAGTACAATAGATATTAATATTCATCCTACTAAAACAGAAATTAAGTTTGAGGATGAGCGATCTTGCTGGCAGATATTATATGCATCTATAAAAGAGGCATTGGGTAAGTTTAATATTATTCCATCTCTTGATTTTGATACCCGGGGGTCAATTGATATCCCTTTGAGAAAAAAGGATGGAAATTTTGTTCCACCACCGATAAAAACAGACCCGGCTTTCAACCCTTTTGATAAAGACGAAAAAGGTTTTGGGAGTGCGCAGACAGGAGGTTTTAAGGAGAAACAGAATATTCGTAATTGGGAGAAGTTATATTCGGGTTTTGAAAAAAATGATAAGAGTGCGAATCAGAGGAATATCCCCGGATATAATGATCAGCAAGCAATTGAGGGAGTCAGAGGCATAAATGAACAGGTTTTTTTCCAGGTGAAAAAAAAATATTTATTTTGCAAAGTTAAGTCGGGACTAATGGTGATTGACCAGAAAAGAGCTCATGAAAGAATATTATATGAACATTACCAGTATTCGCTTAAAAATGAATTGGGGAATGCTCAGAAAGAACTTTATCCACAGACAATTGAGGTTGAGTCATCAGACTATGTGCTTATTGAAAAGATACTGGATGACCTGAACCAGCTTGGGTTTGATATCAGGAAACTGGGGGATAATACATTGGTAATAAATGGGTTGCCTTCGCATGCAGGAAGTGACGACCCGAAAGAGATCATTGAAATTTTTCTTGAAGATTATAAAAGTACGGAGAAGGATATTGAAACAGGTGTGAAGGAAAAAATTGCCAGGTCAATGGCACGTGCTTCTGCTATATCATATGGCAAACAATTGTCTGTTGATGAAATGCGGGAATTGATCGATTCGCTGTTTGCATGTAAATCACCAAATTATTCACCAACAGGTAAAACAGTGGTCTATCTGATGCCAATTGAAGAATTGGAGAAAAG